>NZ_VBWP01000005.1 GCF_005771635.1 Culicoidibacter larvae
TTGTATACTTGTTTTGGGACATAAATTTTCTTCCTTTCGATATTGTGAAATTTGTCCAAGTTTCGTGGGGCTGACCATAATTAGTCATCCCTTTACCGTGTCTATATTATATCACGGCTATTTATGCATACCTATTCCCATGCTCTGTTATTGTGAGATAGTTTGGGTATGCTTCACTGCTTTGCTGTTGATATCATATGTGTAGAAGCGGTATTCTTGACCACTTGCACCACCATCTGCTAAAATCGTACCAAGCATTTTCACTTGCTTTCCTTCTATTCGTATTTGATATATGTCTGCATAATCTGCATAATCATTATTTTCACGATTATTTATCTCGGTAGTTTCTAGTCGATTCCATTCCTTATCCCACGTTACAATCTTATAAATCATATCTTCAATTACAACTGCATAATAATTATTATTATAAAACTCAATATTACTTACAACTGCAGTTTTATCTTGAAAACTAACACCAATAGGATCTATAGAATCAGCAACTTTGTAAATATCCTTAAATAATCTCACATAAACATCCTTATCATCTTTGAAAAGTGTTATAATTGGCGCTGGAAATCCGCGTCCAGGAATATCACCTACTTTACCAATTTCATCAATCTTTTTAGCAGAAATTGAATATCGATAAAGAACTAGCGGTGTATATGCATCCACCGTGTTACGGTGTTGCATTACAAGCATATAATAATAGTCTCCTTGCTTAATGGTTGCATTCAAACTACCACCAGCAATTAATATATATGGCGAATTATTATAGTCCTTCAATTCAATACTAAAACTTTCAGCATCCTTGTCAATTACTAACAAATTTCCAATCACATCAGCATCAATTCGTTGAGTAAAATTTCCTAACCCAAGCTCTAATCTGTTATTGAGTTCATCACGGTCAAACTTATATACATAACCATTAGATTCACTATTAATATAATCGCCATTTTTAACATTATCAATTTCATCATAAGTTGTCTCATGAATACCGAGCAACGAACTAATATTGTTATCGTAATCCCAGTTAGTAATAAAAAAATCATTATCTACATAACTGCTGCCGGCCACGCGCTCAAACAAAATTGAAGCGTCATCCAACTCAGATCCGGTATTATTAGCGGTCGTTTCACTCACCGGCTCTTGCGGCTGTGAACATCCAGTCAGCACCAGCACCGCAACAATTGCACCCAAAAACAATCGTTTCATATTCTTTCCTCTTTTCACAAATTCTTCTTAACTTAATAGTACCCCATATTCATTGCGATTTCCACAAAAAAATCAACTAAAAAAGCTACCGGCTTAAGCCGGTAGCTTTTTCTAAATTTTATCCTCAAAAAATAACAGTGCCCGGTCCAAAGTTCCGGTTGCATACGCAAGAAACATGCCATAATTAATCATTGGCGTTTCATACTCACGCGCAGTTTCAACCCGGCTTTGAATGGTTTGGCGATTGGTCATACAACCACCGCAATGAATCAGCAGATCGTAGTCATCCATCCGTTCAACAAAATCATTGCCCATATAAAAATCAATGCTTATATTCTCACCAAACTTTTTCTTCAAAAAGTTTGGGATTTTAAAGCGGCCGATATCTTCGTGAGTAAAGTTATGTGAACAAGACTCAATGATGGCAACCCGCGGATTTGTTAAAGTATCCAAATCTTGCAGACTATTGACGAAATATTGTAAATCACCCTTTTGTCGCGCAAACAAAATTGAAAATGAAGTCAGGAAAATATCGTCAGGCACAATTGTTGCAACTTCTTTGAAAGCTTGCGAATCAGTAATTACAATATCTGGTTGCATCACTTCAATCGCCTTTGCCAGCTCGTCTACCTGCACCACTGTCGTCAGATGCCCATAATCAAGGCAATCACGCAACACTTGTACTTGCGGCAAAATCAAGCGACCTTTAGGCGCCTCGCTGTCAATCGGCGTCACCAAAATAATTATGCTGCCCGGTGGCAACAAATCACCAATCAAATGTTCTTCTTGAATATCCTGCAAACACTGAATTAAAGCGTCACGAACCATATCAGTACCAAAATTTTGTTCTGCACTAATTAGTAAAGCATCGGGAAACTTTTGGTTGAGTGCTGAGCGCTCCTCAGCACTCAACTTGTCAATTTTGTTAAAAATAAGTATCGTCTGAGCATCACTTACCGGGCTCGTAGCCGTTACTTCAGCAATCTCTGCTTCGTTAAAATTGCTGGCATCAAAAACTAAGCATACCGCATTGGCACGCTTCAGCATTTGTTTAGTTTTCTTCACTCGGGCTGCGCCAAGCTCGCTTTTGTCATTCAGCCCGGCAGTATCTATAAAAGCTACCGGCCCTAAACCGATGATTTCGACTGCTTTGACAATCGGATCAGTTGTCGTTCCGGCAACCTCAGAAACGATTGCCAGGTCTTGGCCTGACAATGCATTCATCAGTGATGATTTGCCAGCGTTCATCGGTCCAATCAGGGCGATGTGCAGGCGATTTGATAGTGGTGTTTTTTGCATATTGTTGCTTCCTTCTTATACGTATAGGTCGCGTTCACCATTTTTAAGACGCTCAATACGTGATAAAGTCATTTCCCGTACTTTCGGGTTATCGATTGTTTTTGCGTGTTCATCAATAAATTTATAGCCTTTTGCTTTAAGTTCATCATCACCGTAGTCCTGAATATACTCAAGCAATGTCATCAGTGCATTTGGTTCGCAAACATAACCGATTTTTCCGGATTTTGCTAATTGCATAAAGCGATCACCAGTCCGGCCCGAACGGTAGCAGGCAGTACAGTAACTTGGAATATAGCCACTATCTACCAAACTCTTAATGATTTCTATTGGTGAGCGTTCATCATCAACCGAGAATTGACTGATATCTTCACCGTTTTCACGCTCCTCATAGCCACCAACACCGGTTACACTTCCAGCAGAAAGCTGAGAAATACCGCAACGTAATAACTCGTCACGAATTTCTGGTGTCTCGCGAGTTGATAAAATAATACCAACATATGGCAATGCCAAGCGCAGAACAGTCACAATACGTTTAAATTGTTCATCAGTAACGATGTGCGGGTATTGTGCAAGATCCATACCTAGTGCTTTTTTCAAGCGCGGTACCGAAACTGTATGGAACCCAACACCATATACTTCTTCAAGATGAGCATTATGCTGTAACAAAGCTAACACCTCTGAACGATAATCAGCAAGACCAAATAGAACTCCGCCGCCAACATCTTCTATACCAGCTTCCATAGCGCGGTCAAAAGCAGTTAAATGATATAAATAATTGCGTTTTGGTCCGCCTTGATGATGTTCAAGGTAAGCAGTATCATCATAAGTTTCTTGGAATAAAATATATGTTCCGATTCCTTTAGATTCAAGTTTTTTATAATTTTCTACTGTCGTCGCTGCAATATTAACATTGATTCGGCGAATACTGCCATTACCTTTTTGTACTGAATAAATAGCTTCCATCGCATCAGTAATATAATCAATATCACAATTAACCGGGTCTTCCCCAGCTTCAAGTGCCAGACGTTTATGTCCCATAGACTCTAAAATTTCTACTTCACGTTTAATCTCATCCATTGATAAACGACGACGATTAAACTGGTTTTTATGGCTATAGCCGCAATAAGAACAATTATTAACACAATAATCGCTTACATATAACGGTGCAAACATAACAACCCGCCGTCCGTAAATTCGATCTTTAATTTCCCCCGCAATACGATTCATCTCCGCAATATGTCCGGCATCTTCAACTAACAACAACTGTGCAACTTCCGTTTGCGAAAGCGGCTCACTTTTTTCTGCCTTCGCTAATATTGCTGCTAACGTTGCATCATCAGCTTTTTGCGCTGCCAATGCCTCACTAATAATGTCATGATCGATAAATGATTTCAAAATAAGCACCTTCATTCTACTACTTGAATTAACTAAGCTGTAATTAATCCATAATAGTACTATTATAACGCAAACCTCGACATATCTCAATATTGCGCAATTGTAAATAAACACCTGAAAAAGCCCGATGTTACAAGCTTTCTCGTCATTGGTAAAAATTTATTTGTTACAAATTTATTTATTTAAAAAGGAAAAAAGGCTTGGCCGAATGCGGCCAAGCCTTTTCATTATTTTCTTCGACGACGTTTAACGCCAACTATGATACCACCAATAATAACCAATCCAGCGCCAATTCCGGTAACTTCAATTAAGTTTTGCCCGGTGCTTGGTAAGCCTGAGTTATTATCAGTACTGTTATTGTCTGTTGTATCAACCGGTGGTTCCGGATTAGCGTAGACAATATATTCACCATCTGTACTCGCACTATTTCCAGATAGTATATCAGTTGCGGTAAAGGTAATTGTATAGGTTCCAACTCTTGTGTAATCAATATTGCTGCGATCGATGCTTACTACTACATTGACCGGTAATGCCCGTGCATTCCGTTGGTTTGGATAAACCAGTTCAACATTCACTCCATAAGCATCAATTAATTCTTGGTCAGTTGGAATTACATTTACCAGATATTGTACTGCAGTTGTATCTAAGGTAATGAATACATCAGCTGCCTGTACTGTCACTTCAACCGTAATCTGCGTGCCTTTGCTGGTCGCAAAAGTAACACTATGCGTTCCGGCTCCGGTTGGTTTCGGACTCGCTAACGTAATTGTAATCGGCTGACCGGTATTTAAATCCCACGCCTGTGCATTTGCTAAAGTAACGAAATTACTGCTAGTCACATCGCCAAGATTAATTGTAAACGGATAAGCTTTTACAAATTCTTGATTAGCTGTATCAATCACCGTATTTGGTGCGTCGGTAATTAATACCAAAACATGTACTGGGTTTGCTTGGTTGCCATCAGCATCTTCCGCATTCACCGTCACATCATACACACCGGCAACACTGCTATCAACAACCGTTTCAAAGTCGCTGGTTATTGTGCCCGGCTCATCGAGTACCGCGTTCACATCTGCTAAGAATTCAGCATCAGTTTTCACTGTATTCAGTGGATACTCAATTTGCGGATCAACGGTAATGACTGGTGGCACATCATCTTGTACTCGTACTGTAACAGTGAATGGATCCGCCACATTACCGGCAGTATCAGTTGCATTCAAGATAACCGTATATGTACCGCTAAGATTCATATCTACAGCTGTGTCGAAATCACTGGTAATTGTGCCCGGCTCATTCAATTGTGCATGAATATCAGTTAAGAACTCAGCTTCATCTTTCATATCACCGCGTACATAAATAATTGAAGCATCGGCAGTAATCACTGGTTTTGTTGTATCAATAACATGTACGGTAACAGTCACTGGTGTTGCCTGGTTACCAGATATATCCATTGCTTGTAAAGTAACGATATAGTCGCCAACCACATTTAAATCAACAACACTTGCGAAATCACTGGTTACGCCACTGCCATCATCAGTAGTCGCATTGATATCTGTTAAGAATTGCGCCTCAGTAATTGTTGCAGTCCGCTCGTAAGTATATTCACTATCAGCACTGATTACCGGCGGAATATCATCATCCACGGTAATGCGAACGGTGATTGATGTTCCTTTTGCGCTCGCAAAAGTGACATCATAGCTTCCTCCGCTCGTCGGCTTGCTGCTCGTCATAGTCACCGCAACATTGCTGCCATCGGCCAAATTCCATGCCTGCGCCTGTGCCAAGGCTACGAAATCAGCAGTTTCAACATCACTCAAATTAATAATAAATGGATATGCGGCAATCATTTCGTTATTGTTATTATCAACAACCGTATTATCACTATCGGTAATAACCACTTGCGCAGTAACAACATTCGAAGCATTACCAGCAGTATCAGCACCGCTAAGAGTAACGGTATATACGCCAACAGCATTGAAATCAACCACAGTCGCAATATTACTGCTAATCGTTCCCGGCTCATCTAATACCGCATGAATATCAGCTAAGAATTGAGCTTCACTTACCACTGTCCCTTTTTCATAAGCAATCGAACTATCCGCAGTTAATGTCGGCGCTACATCATCAACAACCGTCACATTAACAGTAATTGATGTTCCTTGTGAAGTAGCAAATGTCACCGGATATGTACCGCCGGCTGTCGGTTTCGTACTCGTCATACTCACCGCCACATTCGAGCCATCAACTAAACTCCAGCCTCTAGCCTGTGCCAGGGTCACGAAATCAGCCGCTGCTACATCAGAAAGATTAACTGTGAATGGATAAGCACGAATCATTTCATCATAACTTGGATCAATTTTAGTATTATCACCATCAGTAACAACAACCCGGACACTCACTTGATTTGAAGCATTTCCGACCGTATCCTGACCGCTTAGTGTCACCACATAAACACCGGCAGTATTCATATCGACAACACTCGCGAAATCACTACTGATTGTTCCCGACTCATTTAAGACCGCATTGACATCTACTAAGAAACCTGCTTCATCTTTAACGGTTGCTTTTGCATAGATAATCCGTGCGTCGGCTGTCAATACCGGTGGCACATCATCAACGACCGTTACTGGAACACTAATTGATGTTCCTTTTGTTGTCGCAAATGTCACCGTGTGCACGCCGCCAACTGTTGGTTTTGCACTTGTCATGGTAACTGCAACATCACTGCCATCAGCTAAACTCCACGCTTGTGCACTCGCTAAATCAACAAAGTTTGCACTCGCAACTGCTGATAAATGAATACTAAACGGATAAGCGGCAATCAGCTCTTCATTGGTTGGATTAATAATCGTATTGCTGCCATCAAGAACCGCAACCCGGACGCTCACAACATTCGAAGCATTTCCGGCACTATCTTGACCGCTAATATCAACAAAGTACACGCCAACAACATTTAAATTAACCACTGTTTCAAAGTTACTGCTAATTGTTCCTGGCTCATCCAAGGTCGCATTCACATCACTCAGGAATCCGGTATCTGCTTGAGACGTACCTAACTCATATTCAAAGCTTACATCTGCAGTCAGTACCGGTGGTACATTATCAACTACCGTTACATCAATAGTAATTGCCGTTCCTTTTGTTGTCGCAAATGTCATTGGATACGTACCACCTGTTGTCGGTTTGGTACTTGTTAAACGCACCGCAACATCACTGCCATCAACTAAGCTCCAGCCTCTGGCATTCGCTAAAGTAACGAAGTCCGCTGCGGCTACATCTGAAAGATTGATGGTAAATGGATAAGCAGCAATCATTTCCGCATTCGCTTCATCAATAACTGTATTTTCACTATCAGTCACATTCACCCGGACAATAATATCATTTGCATGATTGCCGGCAGTATCACTACCGCTTACTGTCACAAAGTAAATACCAACTGTATTTAAATCTGCTGGATCAAAATCACTGGTAATTGTTCCTGGCTCATTCAACGCCGCATGAATATCACTCAAGAATTCCGCTTCGGTTTTAGTTGTATTGACCTCATAACTCATTACCGAATCAGCTGTTAAAATTGGCGCTACATCATCAATAACCGTCACATTGACTGTTATTGATGTCCCTTTTGCAGTTTCAAACGTTACCACAAACACGCCACCGATTGCCGGCTTATTTCCTGACATCGAAACCGGAACTATTGAACCACTTTCCAAATCCCAAGCCTTAGCATCGGCAAGCGCTACAAAATCTGCTGCCGCAACTTGTGATAAGTGAATAGTAAATGGATACGCACGAATCATTTCATCATTAGTATTGTCAATAACGGTATTCTCATCATCAGTAACTAATACTCGCACGACAACACTGTTAGATGCATTATTGTCATTATCAACACCATTTAGGGTAACATTGTAAACACCAGCCGTATTCAGGTCAACAACTGTCGCAAAATCACTACTGATTGTTCCCGGTTCATCAAGAGCTGCATGCACATCTGCTAAGAACTGCGCTTCTGTTTTAGCTGTGCCCAAAGTATAGGTCACACGCTCATCAGCGCTCAAAGTTGGTGCTCCGGTATCCACAATCGTTACCGTCACCGTCACCGGAGTAGCTGCATTACCAGCCGTATCTGTCGCATTCAAAGTAACTGTGTATGTACCGCTAACATCCATATTGACCACGGTCGCAAAATCACTGGTAATCGTACCCGGCTCATTTAAAGTCGCCGCCACATCAACCAAGAATTGTGCCTCAAGTTTATTGCTGCCGCGTTCATAAGTAATCGCACTGCTTGCGGTAATAATTGGTGCCACATCATCAACTACTGTGATATCAACAGTAATCGTTGTTCCTTTTGAAGTAGCAAATATCACCGGATAAGTGCCGCCGACTGTCGGTTTCGCATTAGTCATGTTCACCGCCACATCTGAACCATCAACTAAACTCCAGCCTCTAGCCTGTGCTAAATTAACAAAATCAGCTGCTGCAACTTGCGACAAGTTAATAGTAAATGGATAAGCAGCAATCATCTCACCATTGGTTTCATCAATAATAGTATTTGAACTATCAGTGATGGTCACTCGGACTTTGACTGTATTTGAAGCGTTACCGGCAGTATCTTGGCCGCTAACCATCACAAAATATACACCAATGGTATCTAAGTTTACAACTGTTTCAAAATCACTACTGATTGTGCCCGGCTCATTTAATATGGCACTTATATCATTCAGGAACTCTGTTCCAGTTTTGGCAGTGCCAACTTCATAACTGATTACATTAGTGGCTGTTAAAATCGGTGCCACATCATCGATGACTGTTACATCAACAGTAATCTCCGTGCCTTTAGCAGTTGTAAAAGTAACTGCATGCACTCCAGACGTGGTTGGCTTAGTACCAACTAAACTAACCGGAACTGTATTACCATCAGTTAAATTCCAAGCTTTCGCATTTGCTGCCGCAACAAAATCTGTTGCTGCCAGCTGCGACTCATTCACCGTAAACGGATAAGCCGAAATCATTTCGTTGTTTGTGTTATCAATAACGGTATTTTCATCATCAGTGACAATAACCCGAACCGTCACTGTATTTGAAACATTTCCAGCAGTATCTTGGCCGCTAATGTTCACATTGTAAACACCGGCAGTATCTAACTGAACAACAGCAGCAAAGTTACTACTGATTGTACCCGGCTCATTTAATGTCGCACTCACATCAGTAAAGAATTCCGCTTCAGTTTTTGTTGTTCCCCGTTCATAGATTACTGGACTATTCGCAGTTAATACTGGTGCAGTAGTATCTTCAACAATCACACTTACTGTTACTGTATTTGAAGCATTACCAGCAGTATCCTGCCCAGAAATGGTTACGTTATAAGTACCACTCACATCTAGGTTTACTACTGAATCAAAATCGCTGGTAATCGTACCTTCTTCATCTAACATCGCATTAACATCAGTTAAGAACTCAGCTGCAGTTTTGGTAATACCTCGCTCATAAGTAATTGGACTATCAGCAGTTAAAATTGGCGCTACATCATCCAACACGGTAACATCAACTGAAATAATTGTTCCTAAATCAGTTGTATATGTCAATACGTGATCTCCGGCTGTTATTGGCTTAGTAAGAATATTGACTGCGATTTCATTACCGCTTGCCAAATTCCACGCTTTAGCATTCGCTAAAGCTACATAGTCAGCTGTTGCCACTTCAGACAGATTCATCGTAAACGGATAAGCACTAATCATTTCACCATTATTAATATGCGTATTCTGACCATCCGTAACGATAACCCGAACACTCACAATATTAGAAGCGTTATTGGCAGTATCGTAACCGTATACTGAGACAAAATAAACACCAACAGTATCTAAATCAGCTGCAGTTGCAAAATCACTGGTCATTGTGCCCGGTTCATCCAAAGCAGCATGTATATCCGCCAAAAATTCAGTTTCGCTGCGAACCGTACCAAGCTCATATCTGATTTCTTCATCAGCAGTCATTGTTGGAGAAACATCATCAATAACGGTTACATCAACCGCTATTGATGTCCCTTTAACAGTCTCGAAAGTTACTGGGAATACACCTCCTGCAGTTGGTTTAGTGCCAACCATAGTTGCAGAAACAATGCTGCCATCACTAAGATTCCAAGCCTTCACTTGTGCCAAGTGAATAAAATCGGCACCCGCTACATTAGAAAGATTAATTGTAAATGGATAAGCCTTAATTAATTCATTATTCCCATTATCGATAATCGTATTTTCACCATCAGTAACAACTACAACTACTCGCACTGGATTCGCCACATTACCAACCGTATCCTGTCCATTAATTGTAACTGCATAAACGCCAGATGTTCCTAAATCAGCAACACTATCAAAATCACTGGTAATTGTTCCCGGTTCATTTAAACTGGCAGAAACTGCACTTAAAAATTCTGCTTCAGTTTGCACGGTTCCTTTTGTATAAGTAATTGTTGCATCTGCAGTTAAAATAGGATTAATCGTATCCATAACATGAACAGTAACAAACACTGGTGCTGCCGGATTGTTTTCAGTATCGGTAGCATTTAACGTTACCGTATAGTCTCCTGCAACATTTAATTGCACAATCGTCACAAAATCACTGGTAATTGTCCCAGGTTCATTGAGTGTCGCATTGATATCAGTCAAAAATTCTGCTTCGGTTTTGCTGATTCCGCGTTCATAAGTAATTTCAGCATCAGCAGTAATGACTGGCGCCACATTATCGGTAACAACGACCTCAATAGTTATTGATGTACCTTTAGCAGTTGTATATGTAATATTGAATGTTCCTGAAGTTGTTGGTTTGGGACTACTCATCGTAACCGCAACATCACTACCGTCCGCTAAACTCCACGCTTTTGCCTGAGCCAAAGCTACAAAATCAGCGCTAGTTAATTCAGATTCCTCTACCGTAAACGGATAGGCAGCAATCATTTCATCATTATTAGTATCAATAGCAGTATTGTCATCTTTAACGACAACCTGAACGGTTACAATATTTGAAGCATTGCCAGCTGTATCAAGACCACTCATCGTTACTGTGTAAACACCTATTGTTGTCATATCAACAGCACTGTCAAAGTCACTGCTGATTGTTCCTGGTTCATCGAGTACTGCATGAACATTTGCTAAGAAAGTTGCCTCATCAACAATATCACCTTTTGTATACTGAATCATTGCATCTGCAGTAAGTACCGGTGAAGTTGTATCGACAACATAAACAATTACCGATACTGGTGTTGCTTCATTTCCAGCAAGATCTTTGGCATTTAAAATAACAGTATATTCGCCAACAGTATTCAAATTAACTGCTGTTGCAAAATCACTAGTTATCGGTGAACCATCATCAGTACTGGCATTAATATCAGATAAGAATTCAGTTTCCGTACGTGTTACACCACGTTCATAAGTAAATGAAGGATCATTATTAATAACTGGGGCAATAGTATCTTCAACAATAACTTCAACAGTAAATGGATCTGCTTGATTACCTGCTAAGTCAGTAGCATTCAAGGTAACTGTATATGTGCCGCTAACATCTAAGTCAACTATAGTATCGAAATCACTGGTGATTGTTCCAGGTTCATTTATCTCCGCACTAATATCTACTAAGAATTCTGCTTCAGTACGCACCACACCACGCTCATAAGTATATGGTGTTGTTGCCGTAATGATTGGTTTAATAGTATCCTCAACAGTCACTGTAACTATAACTGGATCCGCTGTATTACCGGCAAGGTCAGTAGCATTCAAGGTAACTGTATACACGCCAGAAACATCCAAATTTACTACCGTTGTAAAATCACTGGTAATTGTTCCCGGTTCATTTAATGTTGCATTAATATCAGATAAGAATTCTGCTTCAGAACGAGTTGTACCCCGTTCATAGCTAAAAATCCCCCGAGCATCAATTATTGGTTTAGTTGTATCTTCAATTGTCACGGTAACAGTTACCGGCGTAGCTGCATTACCAGCTGTATCGGTAGCTAAAATAGTTACCGTATAAACACCGCTAACATTCATATTTACTTTTGTTGCAAAATCGCTAGTAATCGTTCCTGGCTCATTTATTGTTGCATTCACTTCAGTAAGGAATTGCTCCTCGGTTTTTGCCGTTCCACGCTCATAAGTAATTGTGCTATCAGCACTTAACACTGGTGGCGTTGTGTCAACAACATGAACCGTTACAAGTAATGGCTCGGCAGCTCCATTTGCATTTGATGCATCAAGTTGAACCGTGTAAGTATTAACCACATCTAAGTTTACAGTAGCTGCAAAATTAGAAGTAACTATAGAACCATCATTCGTTCTGGCATTAATGTTAGTCAAGAAATCTCCCTCAGACACAACACTGCCTTTTTCATAGGTATATTCAGTATCTGCATTAATAATTGGTGTAGTTGTATTAACAATATGCACAGACACTGTTACTGGAGTAGCGACGTTACCAGAACTATCAACTGCTTGTAAAGTAACAGTGTACGTTCCATCAACATCGAAATCAACAATACTATCAAAATCACTGGTAATTGGTGAACCATCATCAGTACTTGCATTGATAGCAGTAAAGAAGTCGCTTTCGGATATTGGTGAGAACTGAGATAAAGTAATTTCTTTATTTGCAGTAATGATTGGAGCGATTGTATCTTCCACTGTTACCTGAACGGTAACCGGTGTCGCCGGATTGCCGGCGCTATCGGCACCATTAACAGTAACTGTATAAATTCCGGTGGTATTCATATTAACCTGTGAAACAAAATCACTGGTAATCGTTCCCGGTTCATTCAATGTTGCCTGTATATCCGCCAAAAACTCAGCCTCGGTTTTTGCTATTCCACGCTCGTAAGTAATTGCTGTATCAGCGGTCAAAACTGGTGGCGTAGTATCTTCTATATGAACTATAACCGTTGCCGGAACAGCTGCATTCCCTGCAGTATCAACAGCAGTTAATGTAACTATATAATTCCCGCTGACATTTAAACTCACCTGAGCAACAAAGTTGCTGCTTATTGTCCCCGGTTCATTTAATGTTGCATGTATATCAGTCAAAAACTCAGTTTCGGTTTTAATTACCCCACGCTCATAGGTAATCTCCGCATCAGCAGTAATTACCGGCGCAGTCGTATCTACTATATGAACAGTAACCGTTCTAGGCACTGCTGGAACTCCTGAAGGATTAGTTGCATTTAATGTAATCGTATAATCTCCCACTGCATTTAAATTCGCAGCAGAAATAAAATTACTGGTAATCGGGCTCCCCTCATCAGTAGAAGCATGAATATCGCTCAAGAATTGAGCTTCATCTTTAATTATACCACGCTCATAGGTAACTTCTGAATCAGCAGTAATAACTGGAGCCTCAATCGTAAAGACTTTTTCACCAGCAGCACTTTGCACACCGGTAGCCGCCCGAAGCACATAAAATCTATACGTACCTACCGGCAACTCATAACTGGCAACATCTAAAGTGATAGCACCTGTTTTTAAACTTTGCACACCACTTTTAACTATTGCACCAGAATCCACATCAATAATCCGCCATATTGCCGATACCTCAGGAGCACCAGCACTTACATCATCTTGTTTAGGACCTACTGTTACTGTTGAAGGATTGACAGTTGTTTCATCACCAAATACATTTTTCAGCTCAATTGTTGGATCAGCAATAACTCGCTGCGGATCAATTGCCGAAAAAGTTCTCTGATAACCACTAGCAGAACCCATAAAACCATAAGCCGGATCACCTGCACCATACAAATAACCATCCTCATTCAGCGCAAGGTTTCCATAATAACCCCCGGCCATTCCACGAGCATTTGTCATATTTGTTGATTTATATGTTACCGAACCCGATGAACAAATCGGATCAGCAACATTTTGGAATTTTGTTTCATTAGTGTTTCCAGAACATTTAAAACCAAGATCGTTAGCGTCATTTGTTCCTGCCGCCCATAAAGAGCCATCATTCATTTGGATGAATGATGCCGTAGTCGATCTAAACACTTGCTTAACATTACTAACGTATGGGTTTTGCGTCAATTGCCGAACCGTCGTCGATTGACTCCCTAGCCCTGACTCACCCCAAATATCATAACCAACAAAATAAAAATGTCCATCCGTTGATACATAACTAAATGCCGATTTTTTAGCATTCATACTTGAAATCGTTCCCGCTGGAACAGCACTAACAAGAGTCCATCCGCGTACATCTGCAGTTGAACCATTATTTAAACCTAACTGGTGGTACCCATTAGCACCAGTTGAATATAATTGTCCTGTTGTACTAATATAGTATGAACTTGATTGCCCATGACCAAATTCACCATTAACTGCCTGAACATCCTTTACATTGGATGCGACAATTACTGGTGTTTGAATTGTAGTAGTGCTGCTTACACCAAGCTGCCCATTATTATTACGACCGACACCCCAAAGGTTACCGTCATTATCCAAAATTAATGTCCAGGTTTCCCCTAAGGCAACCTGTTTAACATTAGAAAACACTTTAGTAAATGTTCGCTGCGTTGTCGTATTTCCCTTACCAAGTTGATAATAGTCATTACGACCGGTCATATATAAATCACCATTAGCAGTTATCAATGCACTGGTATGTTCACCAGAAACCACATCAACAATTGTATCCGGAATAAAAGATGTATCAATCGTAACAAACTTGTTCTGCCGAGTGACATTTCCGGTTCCTAACTGCCCATACTGATTATATCCGGAAACCATAACTGTACCATTGGTTCTAAGACCAATAGCATTCAAATCTCCAGAAGCTATTTTAGTGAATGGTCCGACACCATCAACATGTGTTGCAGCAACGCTAATCGCATTACTATCAATAATTGCAACTGCGGTTGTCAAACTTATGATGCTTAAAAGCACCACCATCATAATCTTTTTTAATCTCATTAGTATAAATCCCCCGTTCATATACTTAACAATCAGCAAATATTATATCATTAAATATATCTTCCTAATAATTTTTACAGCAAAAACCATAACCGTCACACAATTTCTGCCGAAGTAGTGAATACTTATAAATAAATAATAGCATCAATTTATAAAACAGGATACCGATTTACTCACAAAAGAAAGCATTGTCCTGAAAAGTTAAATTTGTTATAATATGAGAGTAGAATCAAAACAAGGAGGAATTACTATGGCTCACGTAATTAGTGCAGAATGTATCAGCTGTGGAGCTTGTGAAGCAACATGTCCAACAGACGCTATTTCAGCTGGTGACACTCAATATAACATTGATCCAGATCTTTGCATCGACTGTGCAGCATGTACAGATGCATGTCCTGTTGACGCTATCAGCGCTCAATAATAAAATCAGAATTATTACCTAAAGAAGCTATTGGCATATAAACAGCCAATAGCTTTTTTAGTTACATAAACGCTAAGCGTTCCGGGTTTTCAACATTCATCAATAATTAACTTGATAAGGCACAGCCTCACTTTTAATTGTTGTTCCATAAATACCCATAATAATAATCATAATCGGGCTAAAGAGTAATTCTGCATAAACAGTTAGGGCTAAAGGATTTTCAAGTAGATATTCGAAGTCCATTGCTGTCACTGCTATTAACATAAAACCAACAAGCAATGCCACTACTCCAAAAACAATCATAAAAACAGCAGCTACAATCTTTGTCTTTTGATTGAAAACAAATGCTAAAACCAAAACTCCGATTGACACAACAAGCCCTAAAAGACCGATTGCAAGAATAACCGAATAATTAGTACCGCCATCTACTGAATACTCTGAAAATATCATCTCCAATGCATTACTTACTCTTGAAACCATCAAACCGATAAATATCATATTCACACTCATAACCGTGAACTTAACATTCAATATCTTACGTTCTGCGCCAACAGCTTTTTGTTGAGTTGCCAAACCACCAATAACCGCAATCAATAAACATCCGGAAATAAGAATACCAACAATTACAGTAACCAGATTAAAACTGCCAAAGCCAATAAACATAACACCGTTAATAAACGCATTAATCACCGATAATACTACTGGTGCAATCAGAATCCCCAGTCCGGCAGTCGGTTTCGCCAAAATCAAAATAAGTCCAACAATCAGTAAAATAACAATTAGCACATTAAGAATCATATGCAATCCATTAAAAACTCCATAATAAGGAATAAAATCAAAATAATCAATATTCGAAATCATCATTTGCACTGAATAAAAAATTGAAATAAGATTATCAAACAATAAAAAAACTGCTGCAATAATCGCCGGCATAATGATTGGCTTCACTCTCACTTGTTCCATAATAAACCCTCTTTTCCATAATAACTATTATATTATATCACAATTTATCTTTTGGGAGAAAGAAAAAATCAGGGCGCGACGAGCGCGCCCTGATTTCAAATTTATTAAAGAACTTGAGTCTCAGCTAAACGTTTGTAAGTTTCATATTTTTCTTTTGCTTGTTCCTCAAGAAGTGCATACAATTCTGCAGCTTCTTTAGGGAATTGACGTTTTAATGAATTGAAACGTACTTGTTGATCAATAAATCCAACAAAACTTTCAGTTGGCTCTTTTGAATCAAGGCTGAATGCTTTTCCTTCCGCTTTCAACTCTGGGTTATAACGGTATAAATGCCAGTATCCTGATTTCAATGCTTCTTCACTGATATGAGGAGTACGAGTCATTCCGCCTTTGATACCATGTGCAATACATGGTGAGTATGCAATAACTAATGATGGACCGTCATATTGCTCCGCTTCATTTAATGCTTTTACTAATTGGTTACGGTCTGCTAAAGCAACTTGTGCCACATATACATAACCATAAGTCATAGCAATTAAACCAAGATCTTTTTTCTTAATACGTTTTCCACCTGAAGCGAATTTAGCAATTGCGCCAGTAGGCGTTGATTTTGAAGCTTGTCCTCCGGTATTAGAGTATACTTCAGTATCCATTACTAAGATATTAACATTTTCTCCACTTGCTAAGACATGGTCAACGCCACCGTATCCGATGTCATACGCCCAACCGTCACCACCGAAAATCCAAACAGATTGTTTTTCGAGGAAGTCTTTCTTAGCATCAATTTGATTTAACAATATTTGCGCTTCTGGATTCATTGAAGTCGCTGGTAATAATGCTTTTATCGCAGCTGATAACTCAACTGTTTTTTCTGAATCATTATAGCCTTCAATCCATGCTGCAAATGCAGTTGCAAGCTCAGCATCAACTCCAAGCTCGATAGCTTGTTCCATTAATCCTTGTAATGCTTTACGGTTATGTAAGTATGCTAACTGCATTCCGTAACCAAACTCAGCATTATCTTCGAACAATGAGTTTGCCCAAGCCGGTCCACGGCCTTTTGCATTAGTAGTATATGGCGTTGATGGGTATGAACCACCATAAATTGATGAACATCCGGTTGCATTGGCAATTACCATACGGTCTCCGAACATTTGTGTAATTAAACGTACATATGGAGTTTCTCCACAACCTGCACAAGCTCCTGAGAACTCAAATAAAGGTTTTTTGAATTGTGTTCCTTTTACGTTTGCATTTGTGGTCGCATCTGCTTTTTCTGATACTTTTTCACTTACGAAATCCCAGTTTGGTTTCTCAGTTTCAACATGCTCACCGAATGGTTGCATTGTTAATGCTTTCTCACCTTTTTTACCTGGACAAATATCGGCACAGTTGTTACATCCAGTACAATCCATTGGTGAAACTTGAATACGATATGCATATTTATCCATATCTTTACCCATAGCAGTTAATGTTTCCATATCTGCCGGTGCTTCTTTTTGTTCTTCACCATCTAATAAGAATGGACGGATAGCTGCATGCGGACAAACGAACGCACAGAAGTTACATTGAATACAATTATCTTTATTCCAAATTGGTAAATCAATAGCAATACCACGTTTTTCGTATGCTGCAGTACCATTTGGTAACGAACCATCAGCAACATCAGCAAAGCTACTTACCGGTAAATTATCACCCTCTTGACGATTGATTGGTTCAAGAATGTTTTTAACGAATGCTGGAACGTTAGCATCAGTAGCAAAGATTTGCTCTTCTGATAATTCACCCCATGCTGCTGGTACTTCAACTTTGTGTAATGCGTTAATTCCTTGGTTTACAGCTTCGATATTCATGTTAACAATATCGTCACCTTTTTTACCATAGGCTTTACGAATTCCATCTTCTAAATATTTAACTGCATCACTCATTGGAATGATATCTGCTAAATTAAAGAATGCAGATTGCATAACCATGTTAATACGTCCGCCAAGTCCTACTTCACGAGCAATTGAAGTTGCGTCGATTGTATAGAATTGGATATTATTTTTAGCAATATATGCTTTCATGAACGCTGGTAAATGTTTATCTAATTCTTCATCAGTCCAGATAGTATTCAATAAGAATGCTCCATCTTTTTTCAATCCTGCCAATAAATCATATTTATCAACATATGACTGATTACTACATCCGATAAAGTCAGCCTCACTAATTAAGTATGTAGAATGAATTGGTTCTTTACCAAAACGTAAATGCGATACCGTAATCCCACCTGATTTTTTAGAGTCATATGAGAAGTATGCTTGGCTATACATATCAGTATGTTCACCAATGATTTTAATTGCTTGTTTATTAGCACCAACCATACCATCAGAACCAAGACCCCAGAATTTACAACGACGTGTTGATGCTGGCTCAGTTACAATTGATTCTGTAATAGGTAATGAAAGATGAGTTACATCATCGTTGATTCCTAATGTAAAGTATGTTTTTGGCGTACTACTTGCCAAGTTTTGGTAAACTGCCAAAATTTGTGAAGGTGTTGTATCTTTCGATCCTAAACCATAGCGACCACCAATAATAACTGGTTTTTTATCACTATTTTTAAACGCTTCAACAACATCTAAGTATAAAGGTTCACCATTTTGTCCTGGTTCTTTAGTACGATCCATAACGCTGATACGTTCTACGGTAGCAGGGAATGCTGCCAAGAAATGTTCAACTGAGAAAGGACGGTATAAATGAACTTTAACAACACCGACTTTTTTACCTTGTGCATTTAAATAGTCAACTGTTTCTTGAATAGTTTCAGTTACTGAACCCATTGCAACAATTACGTCAGTAGCATCTGCTGCACCATAGTAATCAAATAAATGATAGCTGCGGCCAGTATGTTTTGCTAATTCATCCATATATTTTTGAACGATACCTGGTAACTCATCATAATAAGAATTGATAGCTTCGCGTGCTTGGAAGAATACATCCGGGTTTTGAGCTGTACCTTTAGTATAAGGATGATCAGAATTTAATCCGCGGTTACGGAAATCTTGTAAAGCTTCTTGATTTACTAAACTTCCTAATGTTTCGTAATCTAAAACTTCAATTTTTTGAATCTCATGTGATGTACGGAATCCATCAAAGAAATGGCAGAATGGTAAACTTGATTCAATTGAAGCTAGATGCGCAACTGGCGCAATATCAGCTACTTCTTGCACTGATCCGGTAGCCAATAATGGAACCCCGGTAGGACGAGAAGCCATAACATCAGTATGATCTCCAAAAATGTTTAATGCATGTGAAGCAATTGCCCGCGCAGAAACATGGAACACACCAGGTAAACGCTCACCAGCAATTTTATACATGTTTGGCAACATTAACAATAACCCTTGAGATGCTGTAAATGTTGTTGAAAGTGTACCTGTAGAAAGCACACCATGCATTGCTCCGGCAGCTCCTGCTTCCGATTGTAATTCAGAAACATTTACTGTTTGTCCAAAAATATTTTTTACTCCGTTAGTTGCCCATTCATCAGTAGCTTCCGCCATATTTGATGAAGGGGTAATTGGGTAAATGGCAGCTACTTCTGTGTATGCATATGCAATATATGCCGCAGCAGTGTTCCCATCGATTGTTTTTAAAATTTTATTTGACATAAAATTTTACCTCCTTCAATGTATTTCAATTTAGTCTGAAAGTATCTTATGCTCTTCTTAAGATAATTCATTTTAAATAGTCCTAAACGCAACAAAACATAGTGTGCACCGCTTGGTATCCACTAGTTTTGTCGGTCACCTTCCCAAGCTTTGGAAAAGCGGCTTATTATTCACCACGATCAACGTAGTGAGTATGTAATAATTCATGTGCTTTATGACTTCCTGGCTCACCAAGGAATTCTTCATAAATCTTTTTAATATCTGGATTGTCATTTGAACGACGGATTTTTTTCGATTTATCAATAGAATAAGTCGCTTCCATACGTTTTTTAATAATTCCACGATCACCATGGTGATATGGTTGTCCACCACCGGCAATACATCCACCAGGACAAGCCATGATTTCGATAACATCGTAATGAGTGCTACCTTCACGTACTGCTTCAAGTAAACGACGCGCATTACCTAATCCGTGAGCGGCTGCAACTTTTAAGTCATGACCAGCAACACTGATATTAGCTTCTTTTACACCTTCAAATCCACGAACACCTTCGAAATCCAAAGTTGCATCACTTTCATCGCCTAACCAAGCCGCTGCCGTACGTAATGCTGCTTCAAGCACCCCGCCAGTAGCACCGAAGATTTGTGCCGCTCCAGTTGATTCTCCGAGTGGATTGTCAAACTCTTCTTCAGCAAGGTCAAGATAGTGAATTCCCGCTTCTTTTACCATACGAGCAAATTCACGAGTCGTAATAACATAGTCTACATCACTATGACCTTCATGAGTTAACTCAGGACGAGCAGACTCATATTTTTTGGCAACACATGGCATTACTGAAACAACAACAATATCTTTTGGATCGATGTTCATTTTTTCAGCAAAGTATGTTTTAGTCATTGAACCAAACATCTCATGTGGTGATTTACAAGTTGATGGTACATCAAGCATATCAGGGAAGTTATGCTCAATGAATTTTACCCATGCCGGGCAGCAACTTGTTAAGATTGGTAAACGTCCTTTACCATTCAAACGTTGCAATACTTCATTAGCTTCTTCCATAATAGTTAAGTCAGCACCCCAGTTAGTATCGAACACACTGTCGAATCCTAAACGACGTAAAGCAGCAACCATTTGACCGGTAGAAACCGTTCCAGGTTCAGCACCAAACTCTTCAGCAACTGCAACCCGTACAGCTGGTGCAGTTTGTACAACAACATATTTACCTTCGTCATATAATGCATTCCATACTTTATCAACATTATTAATCTCAGTTAATGCCGCTGTAGGACATACGCTGACACACTGACCACAGAAAGTACATTCTGTTTCATGTAATGGAGCATTAAATGCTGGCGCAATTACTGTATCAAATCCACGGTTAACTGCTGAATAAATATCAACTGTTTGTACATTCGAGCAAATTGACTCACAGCGACGGCATAAAATACATTTATCTAAATTTTTAACGATTGAAAGACTTGTTTCGTCAATACCAAAGTTACTGCGTTTACCTTCGTAACGAACACGGCGAACATTTAATTCATGTGCCAATGTCTGTAAATCACAGTTAGTACTACGATCACAGAACAAACAATCTTTCGGGTGATTAGAAAGCATTAATTCCATAGTTGTGCGGCGAGAATTCACGGCACGACGAGAATCAGTACTAATATCCATACCCTCTTTTACATAAGTATCACAAGAAGGCACAAGGCGAGAACCGCGTCCTTCATCCACTTCTACCATACAAATCCGACAAGACACCGGACGGTTTTCATAATCCATATCATGCAACTGTAAGTGGCAAAGTGTTGGAATATCAAATCCACTGCGACGAGAAGCTTCAAGGATTGTTTCGCCATTTTGTGCTTCTACTTCGATACCATTGATTTTTAATTTAACCATTATACTTTTCCTCCTTACTGCATGATGATTGCATTAACTGGACACGCACTAATACATGCCTCACACTTAATACAAGTTTCTTGATCAATAACGTGTAACTGCTTCACACTACCTTCAATTGCATCAACCGGACAAACACGTGAACATTTAGTACATCCAATACATTTATCGGTAATAACAATTTGAAGTAAGTCTTTACATACATGTGCCGGACAAGTCTGATCAACGATATGTGCTTCATACTCATCACGGAAATATTTGATGGTAGAAACGATTGGGTTAGGAGCTGTTTTTCCTAATCCGCACAATGAAGAATCAATAACTACTTCAGATAATTCTTGCAGTTTATCAAGATCTTCAAGTGTTCCCTTACCACTAGTAATTTTTTCTAACATTTCAAGCAAACGTGTTGTTCCGATACGACATGGTGTACATTTACCACAAGATTCTTCACAAGTAAACTCAAGATAGAATTTTGCAATGTTAACCATACAATCATCTTCATCAAGAACAATCATCCCGCCTGAACCCATCATTGAACCGATTGATTGCAATGACTCATAATCGATTGGTGTATCCAAGAATTCAGTAGGAATACATCCTCCTGAAGGACCTCCGGTTTGAACTGCTTTTAAAGCACGATCATTCGGAATTCCGCCACCAATGTCATAAACTAATTCACGAAGAGTGGTTCCCATTGGTACCTCAACGAGACCAACATTACTTACTTTACCACCAAGGGCAAATACTTTAGTTCCCTTAGAAGTTGCTGTACCGATAGAGTTATACCAGTCAGCACCTTTATTAACAATAATTGGCACGTTCGCAAAAGTTTCAACATTGTTTGTAGATGTAGGTTTACCCCATAAACCGCGTTCCGAAGGGAATACAGTTTTGTTAAATGGCTCCCCACGCATACCTTCAATCGAACGCATCAACGCAGTTTCTTCACCACAAACGAAAGCTCCGGCACCATATTTAATTAAAACATCAAAGTTGAATCCTGAGCCTAAAATGTTCTCACCAAGCAACCCACGCTCGCGGGCTTGCTTGATAGCAATCTCAAGACGTTCAATAGCCAATGGATACTCAGCACGGATATACACATACCCGGTATCAGCACCAATTGCGTAACCCGCAATAGCCATTGCCTCGATAATACTGTGCGGATCTCCCTCAAGCAATGAGCGGTCCATGAATGCACCCGGATCCCCTTCATCAGCATTACAAATAATATATTTTTGGTCACCCGCCGCACGACGAGTAGCCTCCCATTTCATACCGGTTGGGAATCCGGCTCCACCGCGACCGCGAAGTCCAGAATCAGTCATCAATTTAGTAACTGCCTCTGGCTCCATACCGAATACTTTTGCTAATGCAAGGTATCCTTCTGCAGCGATATACTCATCGATTTCTTCAGGATCAATAATCCCGCAGTTACGCAAAGCAATACGTAATTGCTTTTTGTAGAATGAAATATCATGCATAGTTGGTACTTTTTCATTGATAGACGGTTCAGTAAATAACAAACGTTCTACTGGCTTTCCGCCTTTCATATGTTCAACAATAATATCTTCTGCATCCTCAGGGGTTACTTTTACATAAAAAACATCATCCGGGAAAACTCGGATAATTGGGCCCTCAGCACAAAACCCAAAACATCCTGTTGCTTTTACATCAACAAGTGCCTCTAAATTATGTTCTTTAATCTTTTCAGCTAATGCTTCTTTTAATTCTTTACTTTGCGCCGAGTGGCAACCCGTACCACCACAAACCATAATAATACGCTCTTGTCCGACATAGGCTTCCGCACGACGTAATGCAAGCAACGGCTGATTATTCTGATGCAAAGTTTGCAATTCTTCAACTGATTGAATACGCATTTATTTTTCTCCTCTCTATGTTGGACTTTAAGATAATGTTTCTACCAGATGATTCTCAATAATTGATTCAACATCTTCTGATTGAACATGACCATAAACTTTTTCATTAATGATAACAACAGGTGCTAATCCACAGGCTCCGACACAACGAACACCAGAAAGTGTAAACTTCAAATCATCGCTGGTTTCGCCAGACTTCAGATTCAATGATTTCTCAAATGCTTCTAAAACCTTTCCAGATCCTTTTACGAAACATCCGGTTCCCATACATACCTGAACAACATACTCACCACGCGGCGTATCTGTAAAGTATGAATAAAAACTCACCACTCCGTACACTCTCGCTACCGGAATATTTAATTTTTGTGCAACATATGTTTGTACTTCTCTTGGTAAGTAACCAAAAATATGCTGAGCTCGGTGTAAAACTTGAATTAATGACGATTCGTTTTGCTCTGGTAAACTACTGATGAATTCACCGAGTTCATTGAAAAGTTCTTTGTTCTCAGAACCTTGTGAACAATTACAACTCATGATTGTTCCTCCTTTGTTATTTTGTCAAACTTGCAGCGACGGTGAAATCACTGTTCGAAAATTTATCATATTATTTGCATCAACTTTTTCATATATGATATAGTATATAATCCTAGTTTGCACAAATTAATACGTTCCTCATAATTGTACCCCAATTAATAAGGCTATTCAATACTTTTCAACGAGAAAAATGAGTATATTATTTGCATTTATTTTCGCTTTATGATTCAAGGCCAATAACCACAAGGCTTAAAGGTGCATTTATTCACTATTTAACTAATTGTAATAATTACATTTTTTGAACGCACTCAATTTCCTTAATCGGAATGATTCAGATTTTCTAGTATTTATATGGGTTTTCTTCGCTTTTTGGGGGAAAATAAAAAAGCCACCGGTTCGGCAAACCGGTGGCTTTCAACTTTCTGCAACTCATAACACTAATTCAATTTTTATGGATTCACCATCAATAAAAGTACCCGGTGAGACCGTAATTGCCAACTTCTGCTCCTCAGAAAAACCAATCGTCTCACCATCTTGCAACTGCACATTATTATCAACCACATAACTAACAATATCATAGATAAAATTAAATAACGTTTCATTATCATAACTGGTAAATAAGATTTCGATTTCACGCAATCCAAACTGCTTCAATCCAAAAGTAATTACCGAGTTCCCTCTATCATCAGGAATAAAACCAAAATTAACCCAAAGCATCAACGGATATTGTGCCTCCTGCTCATCATCGGGAAAAGCAGCAGTAACCATATCAGCATAAATCTCCGGCTCAATCAACAAAACCGCATCACCGTTATAAATCGCGGCAACATCATTGGTCGCTATCAGCGCCATGCAGACCATACTATTGATGGTCTGCGCCTGCAACGCCGTCGCCCCGCTGGTATACACCAGTGCATGGCTCTGATACACCGGCGGTTGCTCCGCGTCCCGCCACAGTAAGCTCGCGTGCATTGCCCGCTCGACTTCATCGCCGGGAATTTGCGCCTCAACCAAAGCTACTGAAATCATCATCCCCTCAAACTCAGCCAGCAATACACCATCGCTCACGCTATCTTTAGTTACCGGCAATTCTTTTGCACTTAGATACTCAGCTACCGCCAGCAAATCAAGACTGCTTCCTTTTAACAACCCAAAATTTAATTTACTAAATGTATTTTCCATAGCAATTCACTCCTTAGCATTCTTACTATACCATAAACCAAAAGAGGCTGTCAGTTCAACTGACAGCCTCTTCACTTTTCCCCAAAAAATCATTCTGCTGCGGACTCTGCAATCCGCACTTTACGATCATGAATACCTTTTTTGATAATTTTGCGCGCGCGCTCAGCCTCATCCTTGGTTGCCGGCTCTACGCCTTCAAGCGGATACTCCCAGCCAAGGGCATTCCATTTAGACAAGCCCATAACATGATAAGGCAGGACATCCAAAGCCTCAACATTATTGAGTCGGCCAATGAACAATCCCAGCTGATATAATGAGCGATCATTTAAAGTAACTCCCGGAATAACCACATGGCGAATCCAAACTGGTTTGCCAATTTTATCCAACCATAAGGCAAATCGCAAAATCGCCTCATTTGGCACCCCGGTCAACTCTTTATGAGCAGTTGTCTCGATATGTTTTAGATCCAGCAAAACTAAATCCGTATACTGCATCAGTTCAGTGAACTTCTCCATACCGGTTTCGCTTTTAATTCTAAATGTAACTCCCGAGGTATCAATACAAGTATGGATACCTCGCTCTCTAGCTTTTTTAAAGAGTTCGGTTACAAAGTCAATTTGCAATAATGGTTCGCCGCCAGTAATAGTGATGCCGCCACCGCGCAAAAAAACTTTGTACTTTTCATATTCATCGAGCAATTCATCAGTAGTCCACTTCTGACCGACACCGGTTTTCCAGGTGTCGGGGTTATGGCAATACTGACAGCGAAGCGGGCAGCCTTGCATAAATACTACAAAACGAACTCCCGGCCCGTCAACGGTACCAAAGGTTTCAATTGAATGAATATTACCAATCATTCTTGCCACACTCCTTTTTAGTTTAATAAGAAAGAAAAGCTGCCAGCGAGCTGCTGACAGCAATTCTTAGGCTTATTTACATTTTATCATGGAATGTTCTCGCAATAACATCATCTTGCTGTTCTTTGGTTAATTTATTGAAGTTTACTGCATATCCTGAAACCCGCACCGTTAATTGTGGGTAATTTTCCGGATGTGCCTGAGCATCCAATAAAGTTTCACGGTTGAATACATTGACGTTTAAGTGATGACCGCCATTTTCCATGTATCCGTCTAGCATATTTACTAAGTTATCAATTTGTTGGTTGTTTTTCATTGTCAATTCCTCCTAATTATTCGTCATCCAAACCGATTTCAAGGTTTGGTATTTTACATGCTTCATTTGGTCCGCAATCAAGATTTAAATCAGCGATGTCAATATCTAAATCAACTTCCAGCTCACCGACTATAAACTCATCATCTTTTCCTAAAGCACCCGGAACGACCGAGAAGGTATTTGAAATACCATCTGATGCATGATTGAAAGGTAATTTAGAAACTGATGATAATGAAGCCAAAGCGCCATTATGATCACGCCCATGCATAGGATTCGCTCCCGGAGCAAATGGTTCACCGGCACGACGACCATCTGGTGTGTTCCCGGTTTTTTTACCATAAACGACATTTGATGTAATCGTTAAGATTGACATTGTCGGTACACCGTTACGGTATGTATGGTGTTTACGGATCTTATTCATGAAAGTTTCAACAACCATTGCTGCTAAATCATCAACCCGATCATCGTTATTTCCATAACATGGGAAATCGCCGCTGGTTTCAAAATCTTCAACAATCCCATTTTCATCGCGGATTGTTTTTACTTTTCCGAATTTAATTGCACTTAATGAATCAGCAACAACTGATAGCCCGGCAATTCCGGTTGCGAAGTAACGTAATACTTCACGATCATGTAATGCCATTTGACTACGCTCATAAGCATATTTATCGTGCATATAATGGATAACATTTAAAGTGTTGACATAAAGTTCTGCTAACCATTCCATCATTTGATCGAATTTCATCCAAACTTCATCAAACTCTAAGTACTCACCGCGAATTGGCTCATAGCGTGGTGCAATTTGATCTTTTAATTTCTCATCAACACCACCATTGATTGCATAGAGTAAACATTTTGCCAAGTTGGCACGAGCACCGAAAAACTGCATTTCTTTACCAATACGCATTGGTGATACACAACAGGCAATTGCATAATCATCACCGTGAGTTACACGCATTAAATCATCATTTTCATATTGAATCGATGAGGTTTTAATAGACATTTTTGCACAGAAAGCTTTAAATCCTTGTGGTAATCGTGTTGACCAAAGTACTGTCATGTTTGGTTCCGGACTTGGTCCCAATGTTTCCAATGTATGTAAGTAACGGAATGATGTTTTAGTTACTAATGGACGACCATCAATCCCAACACCACCAAGTGATTCAGTAACCCAGGTAGGATCCCCTGAGAATAAATCATTATATTCCGGTGTACGAGCAAATTTTACTAAACGTAATTTCATAATGAAATGATCAACAAGCTCTTGAGCTTCAGTTTCAGTAATCACACCATTTTGTAAATCACGTTCGATATAGATATCGATGAAAGTCGAAGTACGTCCTAAGCTCATTGCTGCCCCATTTTGCTCTTTAACAGCCGCTAAATAACCGAAGTACAACCATTGAATTGCTTCTTGAGCAGTAGCAGCCGGTTGTGAAATATCAAAGCCGTAGCTTGCAGCCATTTCTTTAATTTCACCAAGGGCACGGATTTGTTCTGATAGCTCTTCGCGGTTACGAATATTATCAGCTGTCATTGTTGTATGTGTTGTCGCTAATTGGTGTTTCTTATCTTTAATCAAGAAATCAATTCCGTATAAAGCAATACGGCGATAATCACCAATTATCCGGCCGCGGCCATATGCATCTGGTAACCCAGTAATAATTGCTGATTTACGTGCAGCCCGCATCTCCGGTGTATAGGCGTCAAACACACCCTGATTATGTGTTTTACGGTATTTACTAAAAATTTCTTCAACTCGCGGTGATATTGTATACCCATATGCTTCAGCAGCTGCCTCAGCCATACGAACACCACCAAACGGTTGTAATGAGCGTTTAAACGGAACATCTGTTTGGAACCCAACAATTTGTTCGGTTTCCTTATTCAGGTATCCCGGACCATGAGAAGTAATCGTTGATATAATATCCGTATCCATATCATAAACGCCTTTTTCACGTTCAATCTTTGAAAGTTCCATAACTTGTTCCCAAAGTTTGTTTGTGTTTTCAGTCGCTTCAACTAAAAAGCTGTCATCACCTTCGTATGCTGTGTAGTTTTCCTGAATGAAGCTGCGAACATTGACTTCTCTTTGCCAACGGCGTCCGCGGAATCCATTCCATGCAGTTTTTTCTGTCATTAGTTAACCTCCTGTTAAACATTAATTGTTAAAAAGTGAAAAAAATCACTATCAAACAGTTTATAATACTTATTTATTATAGCAAGATTCTCTTACCACTGCAAAGAAAATGCTTAATTTCAATTATTTTTATATTGTGAAATTATTACCTTTAAATTGTGCAAAATTAACAAAAAACACCTCGCCGTTACAGCGAGGTGTTTTTCAAAGTTTTATTCACTATCTTTTTTATTGTTTTTAAAGATTAAGAATGAAGCTACAGCTGCAATTGCACCAACAGCTACCGTTGCTGCAGCAACACTGCCAATAACAATTTTCTTAGTTGTATCGGCTTCGTTGCTCACCTCAACTATTTCTGTTTCAGTTACTTCTGCTTTTGCTCCGCCTTGAATTTTATTTAAAAGCCGGCGAGCAAATGGTGTTGAAGCATTCATGTCTTCTTCCTGAACTTGAACTTCGTTAGTTTTGTTAAATACATTTTTCATAGTTTCATCCTCCAAATTATCTGTTTCATCATTTTTATCAATTGCAATTTGTTTATTAACCGGAATTGTATATTCGCTGGTCCAGTTATTGGCATAGTACCAATTACCGTTCACTTTTGAAATATCCTGAATATACAATCGCAATTCCTGCTGGCCCTCACGGAGAACTTGCGAAGATATTTCAATACTACCGTCAATAAGTCTTGTTGGTACCGGCAACTTTGTCATACCGTTGTTTAAGGAAATCTTGATTGCCGGCTGAGCATCAAGATTACGCAGTTGTTGAAAAATTGGTAACTTAACGTATAAATTTTCGTCCGGATTTAATTCAACTGCCGGAAATTGTGCTTTTTGGTTAGCAACTTCAAAGTCTTGTAATTGTACCATTTGATTTAAGCCCGGCACACTTGTTAAATGGTTACCGTATAAATACAGAACCTGCAAGTTATGCGCTGTGATTATAGGTACTTCACTTAGCATATTGGTATGTAATGAAAGCGAAATTAGATTTGGCAAATTAAATGCCGGCACAGCAACCAGTCGGTTGCGATCAGCAGCAAGACGCTGCAATTGTTTTAAAAAGCGAAAACTTGGTAATCGCCGTAATTGATTGCCATTCAGATAAAGTTCCTGCAAAGAATTCAGATGATCAAAATCAGGAATCTCGGTTAAGAGGTTGTTACTTAAATCTAAGGTTAACAGGTTGGTAATCGTCGAAAAATTCGGAACAACCTGTAATTGGTTCTTTTGTAAATATAGATGTTGCAATTGATTTAAATATTTAAAATCATCATCACTGATATCAGTAATTCCTTTATTACTTAAGTCCAAAGTTGTAATTGCAGATAAATCATTGGCAGCTACAACATCACTGACTGTTCGCCGTAATTGACGGGCTATCTCTTTAGCAATAATCGGGTTTTTATAAATCAGTTCTATTTTTGCAGGGAGTTCTGAATTGTAGGCAGCTTCAAATAAACTGTGATCAAATTGTCCAGTTTGCATTAATTTTTCCTGTATTGCTTCAAGCTGAGTTTTTTGATCCGGTTTCTTAAATAAAGCCATAAACATTCCCTCCCACGTTTGAGTCTATTTGTACATATAATATTATACGTTTTTCAATCCCTTAATGCAACAAGAGATGCATTACATTTCATCATAATAATGCAGTTTTTAGTTGTTTTTTATCACTTTTTCTACTATAATATTTTAGAGTAACGTTTTGTTATTGAACTCAAAGCACTTTTCTGTTAAAATGCTAATGTATGAGTGTCTTATTAATACATTCGGAGGTGAAAGAAATTGGCAAATATTAAATCACAAATCAAACGTAATAAAACAAATGAGAAAAAACGTTTAGCTAACCAATCATACAAATCATCTATGCGTACTGCAATGAAACAAGTTGAAGCTGCAATTACAAATAATGAAAAAGAATTGGCTAACGAAAAATTAGTTTTGGTTTACAAAAAACTTGATAAAGCCGTGAGCAAAGGAATCGTTCATAAGAACTATGCGAACCGTCAAAAATCACGTTTAACTACAAGTGTAAACGCATTAGGATAAAAAAACAAAGCACAGGCAAAACCGGTGCTTTTTTTATGGAGTGAACCGCTGATGTATAGTTATTTGGAAGCAAGTTTAAAAAAACGAAATATTACTTTTATTCACCTTAAGGACAAAACTGAACTACATACTTATCTGAGCAAACAAATCCAAGCAAATGATATTGTTGCCAATGGCGCTTCAGTAACCCTTGAACAACTTGAATTACCGGATTTTTTTCGCCGGCAAACTAATAATTATCTCGATCGTAAAGCTTGTCAGACGCGCGAAGACAAAGATGATATGTACCGCCAAACATTCTTTGCCGATTACTACTTCCTCAGTGCCAACGCAATCACTGAGGATGGTATTATTGTAAATGTTGATGGCTATGGCAACCGAGTTGCTGCTATGCTCTTCGGTCCCAAAAAAGTTTTTCTGATTATCGGAGCAAATAAAATTGTTGCTGATTTAGAGGCTGCCGAAGCACGTATCAAAGCAATTGCCGGGCCACTTGATGCCAAAAAACTTAATAAAAAAACACCCTGTACATATACCGGGGTGTGCAGTGATTGCAATTCTCCTGATCGCATTTGTAATAAATATGTGACCTACAAGCGAGAATCAATAGCTAATCGAATGCATATTATCCTTCTTGATCAAGAGCTGGGCTATTAAAAAAGCAGCGATAAACGCTGCTTTTTTATATAATTCTTCCTTTGCCCTTGGCTATTCTTCATCTCTTCCCAAAGGAATTATAGCAATTTTTGCTATTTGCAAACAAAAATATTAACACTGTAATGTCTATATCACAATTACACAATATAAATATACTTATCAAAATTATCCATAAAAAGAGCAGATACTTTTACGTATCTGCTCTTTTTTTTATTAATCTTCTAATCTTCGGTTTCCGGAGTAAGCGCAAAGGCCAATACACCCGGACCAGTATGTACGCCAATCGTCGGCCCTAAATGGGTAATATCAATCGACATTACATTCGGAAGGTTTTCAATAACTTCTTTAAAGCGATTAGCTGCGTCAAGTGCCCCGCCATGAACAATATGCACTGTTGTTTTGCCTTTAGCAATCCATTCAGTCGCGAGTTCAGTCATCCGACGGAATGATTGTTTGCTACCGCGCACTTTTTCAAAGTTTGTGAAGGCACCATTTTCATCCATAGTTACAATTGGTTTTATTTTCAATAGTTCACCAATAGTTCCACTTACTTTTCCAATACGTCCGCCTTTAATTAAAAATTCTAACGTGTCTAAAGTAAAAAATAATTTACAACGATCACGAAGTTTAATCAATGCCTCGCTGATATATGAAAAATCTTTACCTTTTTTAATTAGTTCACCGGCATACTCAATTAAATCCGACTGCTCACGTGAGAGCATTTTTGAATCACATACAAAGCTGGTAATTTTATCTGAAAACTCTTCAGCAATAATACGAAAGTTATTAAATGTTCCTGAAAGTCCTGAAGAAACAGTCACAACAATTGCATGCGTATATCCTTTATCAACCAGACCTTGGAACACACTTTCGATATCTCCGAGTGCCGGTGTTGATGTTTTAGGAACTTCTTGCGCAAATCGTTCGTAAACTTCTTCAGAAGTGATATTCACTCCTTCAAGAAATTCTTCGTTTTTGTAGACAATACGCATTGGCACAACCTCAATACCATAAGCCTCTGCATGACTCTTTGGAATATCACTAGTGCTATCGGTAATTAAAGCGATTTTTTGTTCTGCCATAATTATTCCTCCTTATTTTTTAGTATTAGGAAGCGGTTGATCCAGTTGATGTTGAATAATCGCCTGTACCTCTTCCGCTAAATCTCTTAATTTCATCTTGCTATATGCTTCCGGCAAGATCGGTTCATGAATGAAATAATGAACTACCGTTCGTTTTAACGGCCAATTTTGCATAACTTCATACGTGTTGTAAATGGTTATCGGTAAAATTGCCGCTTCTGCTTGTGTGGCAAGCGAGAAACTACCCGGTTTAAACGGATGCATCGTTTTACCATAATTTCGCGTTCCCTCAGGAAACACTGCCATCGGCAACCCGCTTTTGACGTTGTTAACACCAACTGTACGCATCAAATCCAATGATTGTTTCAAGTTATCACGTTTAATGTAAATGCAACCCATTGTTGGCATCCAAGCCCGTAAGAACGGGATGTCCAATTCATCTTTTGCAATAAAAGCAATTGGTCCTTTGAATGAATCAATGGTTACAATAATATCGTACATACTTTGATGGTTACCAACAACAACATAATCAAGGTCAGTCGGTATATTTTCACGACCATGAACCACAATCTTTACCCGATAAAATAAGTTTACCAGTTTCATACTGAACTTAGCCAAAATATGCTTTTGTTTCCATGTATATTTATCTTTATTTAAAATTGGTCCCATGGTCCACAGCCAAGCAAAAAACAGGCCGCCAAAACATGCCACCGCAATAATGAATGCTATAATAATAATCACTACTGATATAAATGTTTCCAAAAATTTCACCTCGAAATACAAATGTAATCACCTAGTTGTTCTTTATTATTGTACTCGAATTGGATTATTAAGGCAAGCGTGAACTATTCAGACAAAATATTATTTTTTTCTGACAATTCAATACAAATCATTTATAATAAGGTCATTACAGGAGGCTACTATGCGACGATTTTTATTAGCTATCTTTGGAATAGCATTATCATTTTTATTATTGCTCACCGCACTCGAAACGGCAACCTTCCGGCTAGAGACATATCGCGAACTTGATGCTCAGTACAATATTCAAAAACGCGCCAGCATGAGTGAAGAACAATTAAACGCTACCATGGCTGATCTCTTATCCTACTTATTTGATAGCCGTGAAGTTCTGGATACCCGGGCAATTATCAACGGCGAGGAACGAGCCGTGTTTAATGAAAAAGAAATTTTGCATATGATTGATGTAAAGTTCTTATTTAAACTCGCTTTTGGCGGTCAGTTACTCTGCGGTATTTTAGTTGTTGGTATTGCTGCCTATTTAATCTTTAAGCGACAATTTTTCACTCGCGGTACCGGTATTGCTTTATTGCTTACCGCAATAGTAAATGTCATACTCTTCGCTATTCTGGCAGTGTTAATGCAAAGTGATTTTACCCAATACTTCACTTACTTTCATGAGATATTCTTCTCTAATGATTTGTGGCTGCTCAATCCACGAACCGATGTGCTGATTCAAATGTTGCCCGAAGCCGTATTCTCTACACTGGCGATGCAAATCGGGCTCTTGTATGCAGGCTCAATGGCAATCGTTGCCCTTATCGGCGGCGGATTCTATTTTATGAATAAAAAAAGAAAACCAGCCAACTCTTAAGAGTGGCTGGTTTTAAAATTCTCACTAATTAAAATTAAGTTCAATATAAGTTCCGACTGAATTTTGATCATTAATGGTAATCCATTGGCCACTAGTACCTGATTGGCTGTAAGGATAATCATGTTGCTGGCCGTTAATCATCAGTGTCTCTAATCCACCAACGTTTTCGGTTGTAATGCTATAATAATTACTCACCTCATTTACATTAAGGATAACTTTCCCCATGTTTTCGGAGTTCAGATTTATGTTTCCCGCTACTGTACCATTAAAATCCAGAGTTCCAACCATGATCGAATTAAGCGTGGCATCACCATTCACAATAGTATTCTTCAATGTCAACTTACCCATTTCATGATTAATAGTTACGCTACCTGCAGTTAAATCACTAACATTTAAATCATAATCATTATTTATTTCCAGATGTCCGTCAACTAAATAATTGGTAACTGATGAACCATGGGCGTTTACATGAAGGGTGGCCTCTCCGCTTTGTGAATCGGTAACTTTCAATGTATTTCCAGCTTTAATAACAGTTTTTTGGCTAATATGAACGTTATTCATACTTATTGCCCCCATATTGGTAGTTGCTTCAAATGTGTCTGCCTGTACATTATTAAACGTTACATCACCCATGTCTGCAGTAATATATACACTATTTGCTTTTAAGGTGTTGATAGAAATATTCTGATTTCCAGTGTTCAGTGTCACATTATCGTATAACTTTTGATTATTCACAGTAATATTTATTTGGTCAATAGTATCGCCATCAGGTTTGTAAGTAAGTATACCGTCAACAACTTTGAGCACCTGTTTGCTTGAGCCACTTTCTACCGTTACCGCTTCTTGTTCGCCACTCTTAATAATTACTTCAACATCACCGGAAATATCAATAGAGTGGAATGCCTGCAATTCAAGCTCCACACCTTCATCGCTACCTGACCCAGTATTAATAATATTAGGTGGCACACTGAAAGTGAAGCCAGATACATCCATATGATAAGCACCCAGACCTACACATAAAACACTTAGTACTATAATTGTAGCTATATATCCATACCAGCTGCCTTTTTTCGGCGTCTGATTAGTCGCAATCAGCTGCAAACGCTCTTTCAGTGCGGCAGCGTTCTCATGCAATGAGAGCGAAGCGGCACGTTCCTTATAGATACCAGACACTGCCAAAGAATTCAGCAGAGTATCACCATACCCAAAGCGTTCATTATCTGAGAGCAAACTAAGAACCGCTTCATCACAAGCCAGTTCGCGATCGCGTTGAATAAAATTATTCAACAAGTAAACCAAAGGATTGAACCAATGGACACAAACAATCAATTGGGTAACCCAAATATAAAGCATATCTTTACGCTTGTAGTGCATCATTTCATGCATAAAAATATAACGAATCTCACTACGTTCCAAATGTTCATTAGGAATTACAATACTTGGTTTGCGAATACCTAAAAGTAACGGTGATGCAATCAATGGATTAACTGCCAGTTCAATTGGTCGCTTAATATGCAACTCATCACAAACATCGGCAAGTAAATCCAAAAGCTCAGGATTATCAACCGATTGGCTGCCGGCACGCACATACCTGGCAAAATTATAGTAGGTTGTCAGTCGATAGGCGAAACAAATTAAAGCTACCAAAAGCCATACAATCCAGAAATATTCCCAAACGAAGCGAAAAATATCCAATGTCGACTTCATGACAGTGTTTACCGGCTCACCAAGGTTAGGCAATTTCACACTTTCTGAACCAATAATCATACTCCCATTATCGATGACAACGCTATCTTGATATAACCCAGTGACATTATCACCAACCGTAATCGATGAGGACAAACTAAAATTATTAAAAATCATATTAGTAAGACTGAATTCAGGTGCAAGTGGAATAATCAATCTTAATAAGGCCACAACCCACAAATAGTAAAGCCATTGCCGTTTAAAGAACCTCTGCCCTAAAAAGCGAATACCAATAATCACTAAAATAAGCAGTGAACCTGAAACCGACAAAGATAGAATCAATTTCATCAGCTCACTCATCAGTCTTTTTAGTTCCTTTCCAGAAATCTTTCAACTCATCCAAATCATCAACTGAAATTAAATCTTGCTGGATCAACGTAGAGACAAGCCCTTTAACATCGCCCTCATATACACGACCGACAAAAGAAACTGTTTGATCGGCTGCATATTCATGCTCATCAACCAAAGCACAATACTCATTCTTTCTGCCAACCTTATTAATTGATAAAATCTGTTTCTCAACTAAACGTGATAAAAAGGTTAAAATAGTATTATTTTTCCAGCTAAAGCCCGCCGCTTCAAGCCGCTCAGTAATTTCCGAGAAATACGCTTTACCACCCATATCCCATATAACCCGCATAATTTCAAATTCAGAACTCGAAATCTGACTGTTGCTCATAATACCACTCCTCAATTAACTACAAACCGTAGTTTTCTATCCCAATAATACAATATTACCGCTAAAAATGCAAATCCTTTATGGTCATTTGTGGGAAAAAAATCCCGGCAGTTGTTTCAATGCGACAACTGCCGGGATCTGCTTTATAAAAATGTACCTTATCGTTTATCAACTGCTTTAGAAATATGCTCACCAATAAACTGGAAGGCGAACACGATAACTAAAGAAAGAATTGTTGCCACAACAGTAATAGCGTTGTTGTTAGTTTGGAAACCGGCAATATAAGCAATATTACCAAGACCACCGGCACCGATTGCTCCGGCAACGGTACTTAAACCAACAATAGAAATAGCAGTAATTGTAATTCCTGATAGTAACGCCGGCAAGCTTTCCGGAATCAATACTTTAAAAATAATCTGTCTTGGCTTCGCGCCCATTGCCTGAGCCGCCTCGACAACTCCGCCATCAACTTCCTGCAGTGCCATCAGTACCATCCGCGCATAGAATGGTGTAGCACTAATTATCAGCGCCGGTAATGCCGCAACCGGACCAACGATTGTTCCAGTGATAATTTTAGTAAATGGCAGTAAAACGATAATTAATATCATAAACGGTACTGCCCGCAAGATATTAACAATCACTGATTGAATCAGGTAAAGCGGACGGTTGGGAAAGAGTCCATCTTTGCCGGTTATATGCATGGTTATACCAAGAATAAGACCGATGATTAAGGCAGCGAAGGTAACAATCAACGAAATAATTAAGGTTGTTAAAAACGCCTCAGTCATTTGCGGCCAGTTTACTTTATCCAAAAATTCAATAATGCCTTGCATCCTATATCACCTGCCATTCTATTGCTTCTGCATTTAAAATTGTTTCTGCTTTGTTGAGCGCTGCCTCGTCACCGAGCAATTGCACCAGTAAGCGACCATAAGAGCCTTCACTGGTTTGGGCAATTGAGCCTTGAAGAATATTAAACTCAATGCCACACTCACTGACTAGTTTGCTCAAAATTGGCTTTTCAGCCTGAGTGCCAACAAAATTAAGTTGAATTATTTTACCGCTTGGATACTGATCACGGAATTGTTCCATAACTGCATCAGTATCTTCGTCTTCAACAATTTGCCGAACAAAACGTTTGGTTGTTTGGTGTTGTGGGCGTACGAATACGTCCATGACACTACCCTTCTCAACAATTTCACCACTATCCATAACCGCCACATCATGACAGATTGCCTTGATAACATGCATTTGGTGGGTAATCAGAACAATAGTAATTCCCAGCTCCTCGTTAATTGTCTTGAGTAAGTTAAGGATTGAATCTGTTGTTTCCGGGTCAAGGGCACTGGTTGCCTCATCAGCAAGTAAAATTTGTGGGTTTGTGGCAAGCGCCCGGGCAATACCTACCCGCTGTTTTTGACCACCGGACAATTGTGCCGGATATGCCTTCTCACGGCCAGTCAAACCGACAAGCTCAATCAGCTCCGCAACCCGTTTTTGCCGCTCGTCTTTCGGCATCTTTGCAACCTTGAGCGGAAACTCAATATTTTGTGCCACTGTCCGTGACCACAACAAGTTAAAATGCTGAAAAATCATCCCGATATTCAATCGTGCTTTACGTAAACTATCGCCGCTTAGTTCATTGATTTTCAAACCATCAATAATAACCGCACCACTGCTTGGTTGCTCTAATTGATTAATCATCCGCAGCAAAGTACTCTTACCGGCACCACTATAACCAATAATGCCATAAATTGAACCTTTAGGAATATGTAAAGAAACATCCTTAATCGCTTCAACATCCTGTTTTTTGCTCTTGAAAATCTTGCTGACATTTTCAAAATGTATCATCTTACCACCTCTTAAAATAAAAAAACAATCACTCTGCAAAGCAAGAAATGATTGTTGTACAAATTCGACATCAGCCACCCCGCTTATCTTCTGGAATTGGCACCATTTCAATAAAAAATTGACGGTTGCCGGGCTTCATCGGGCCAGTCCCTCTGCCACTCTTGATAAGAAAGTGAGTTTTTAGTTGTTGTTCATATTTTACACAACTCTATTGGCAGTGTCAAGTCTAATCTCTTTGAGAAAAGCCGCGGCAAAAGTGCTGGCGACATCCGCCAGCACTTTTGCCCGTATTAGCGTATTTTTGTCAAATATGTACAATTATTCCGACCATATTCGCACATTTCGCTAATTTATTGAAATCTAAAAATAAGTTTGTTAATGTTAATTGTGAAAATAAAGCGGGGAGTTTTTATTTTCCACACCCTAAGACTCTGCTGATTCTACCCTAAGCAGATTCTTCATTCAAAATGTAAAAACGTTTGTATGCAAAAAAGCTCATCTTATGTGTTAAAGATGAGTTTTTTTGTTGCATAATTCGCGAATAATACAAATATATTAATTATTCACGCAAAATTTCACAGTATCTGCTATAATCAAATTGTGGATGGTGATAAAGATGAAAAAGTATGAACTTAATGTTTACACTTGCATCAATTGTGGTAAAAAGATGCATGTAACTGAAGTTACCGATCATTTGCCGCCTTGTTCCAATTGCGGCGCTGATGAGTACACAACCTGTTCAGGGTTCAAACCGAAGAAAGAAAATAAAAAGTAAAAAGCAAGATGACGAGCATCTTGCTTTTTACTTTGTTTGTGCCAGTTCAATCAGCGCCTTTATAGTTTTTATATTTCGATTTGTCATTGCTACTTGAAGTTTACGTTCAAAATAATTTATAGAATATGGCGTTTTATGCAGTCCATTATTTACCTGTAAATAAATACAGTCACCAATCATAACCGCTTGATCGTCACTGTTCAGTTGCCAATCGTGATTGTTACTCGGTTGTTGTAAAAAATAGACTGCCTGATTTGCCAGTGGTGCTTTGCTATATGGGTTGTTATCAACAGTCGTAATTAATGCTTCTAAGCTGCGAATGACAACTGATGATGTAATCGATAATTGCGTTTGCAATGCTGCTTCCAACTCTTTTTCCAAAACTGTTTTGTCTTTTTCAGAGCGGAAAATAATATTTCCGCTCTGAATATAAGTTTTCACATCCGTAAAGCCAATTGCTTCACATATGGCAATTAAATCAGCCATACGCACCCGATTATGGCTACCGACATTAATGCCCCTTAAAAATGCAATGTAAGTCATTTCAACGCTCCTCTAGCGAATATAAATCTGATTGTGATCATTGTAGAAGTCAGCAATAATAATTTCATTTTGCTCGCAAAAAATAGTGGGTAGGTTATCCTGACCAAAGAAACACAGTTCCAATGATTCGTCATCGTTAATAGCATATTGCTGCCCACTATATGGTGCATGGAACATGTATGCTATTGCCTGAGCATGGTCGCCATTGGGATACTTGATATCCCATGCTGAGTAGATTCCAAAAAAATGTAGTTGCTCAGAAGTAAACTGAATAGTAGTCTCCTCAGCAACTTCTCGGATTGCCGCTTCTGTAATTGTTTCACCTAATTCCATCGCACCACCGGGAAGACCCCAGTTCCCGGTGTCAGCGCGATGCTGTAGTAAGATCTCGTTATTTTCATTATAAATGATAACACTGCCAAAATTGAGAAATATCTTATCATGACCAACTTTTGAACGAATAAAAGAAATATAATCCATTATGCTTCCTCCAATAATTTCTCATAGCGAAAATCTTTCCACCATTTACCATCCCAATAGGTAAAATCAGAAATTTCCGCAAACTTGGTATAACCATTTTTTTCATAAAAGCGCTGTGCCCGGGTATTAAATTCAAAAACGCCAAGCTCAATACGCTTATAGCCATCCTCAATAAGTCGCTGTTCAAACATCGCATAACTATCGCGAACAATATTAGTACCGTGCACCGCACTGATAAATCCAAGTGCAATCCATGCCGTCTTGGGTTCATCTTTAACCAGATGCGGAAAGTTATCAATGACCGAATAATTACCAACCGGTTTATTATCCGCCCAAACAATATATGCTTTTTTATACTTAGTAGTTTGATAAAGTTCAAAAGCTTCTTCAGCGCTGGCTGGTGTCACCTTTTCTTTACCATCAAAGTTTGGCAGATACAAATGCATAATAGTTGGTTCAGATTCCAACCCATGAAGAAACTCAAAATCTTCGAGACCGCCAATCGGCCTTAATTCAACGTTTACAGACATGTAATCACCCCTTCCAATTGTTCACATTATACCACTTCAGATTTTTTAGGTAAAGAAAAAACCGCAAGCCTTAAGCTTGCGGTTTTTCATCATTTCCCCGAAAGACATTCAGTATATGCATAATACCCAGAACAATGAATATACCACCGAAAATAAGAACCACAGTTGCCAGGGCATGAATAAAGTTAAAATAAGCCCAGATTGCAAGGATTAACAATAATATATCGATAACAATTGTAAAAATGTGCCACCCCTGGCGTTGCAGCAACGCTAAAACAATCTGCAACCCGGAGTAAACAACAAACCATATCAGTATGATGTTGATTGCCATAGCTAAGGTTAGGTTATTTAAATCCCAGAATATTAATATTGCAGCAGTAACGTTTACTGCTGCTTGGATAAAGAACATGATGCGCAGCATTGGTTTTACGGCCTTTATTGCGCGAATAATGGCAAGCACAGCAAAAAGTAGCAGTGCGATCGCGCCGAAGTAAAGAAATTTTTCAATAAGATCAATCGGAAAGATTAATAAGAGTCCGCCAATTGCGATAAACAGCAATGCTTCAAGTGCATTAATAATTCGTCCCATCATAATCACTTCATCTCCTACTTGTATTATATAACAGAGTTCTTGATTTTCTTCTTGAAAAGCAAATAAAAAAACGGGCATCCTGAAGAAAAGGAGATGCCCGTTTCGTATAGTTATTTCCCCACTTAAAAAGACCCTTAGCCAAGGATGAATATTGAACATACTTGAATAACTATACGAATAACCACTTACACACTAATATAAACTCTACCCGATTAAATTAATGGTTACTTTATTATTGTATCACAATTAAAATAAATTTAGTAGTTATTTTTAATTTTTTATTTAAAAATACTTTTAGGGAAAACTAAAAATCCCGCGGCGCCTGAGGCGCCGCGGGATTCAAATTTTATTCAAAGACAAATTGGTTATTATACAATTCAGCATAGAAGCCATCATCTTTAAGCAGTGATTCGTGATCACCTTGTTCAATAACTTCACCATGATGCAATACCACGATATGGTCTGCATTTAGAATAGTTTTAAGACGGTGAGCAATAACGAAACTTGTACGTCCTTTGATTACATTTTCCATCGCTGCTTGAATTTTGCTTTCAGTTACGGTATCAACGTTACTTGTTGCTTCATCAAGGATTAATAAGCTAGGATCAGTAATAATTGTACGTGCAATACTGATTAATTGTTTTTGACCAACACTGAACATGTTGTTTTCATCACTAACGATTGTGTCATAGCCATCGTCAAGACCCATAATGAAGTCATGAATATTTGCCAATTTGGCAGCATTTGTCACTTCTTCATCAGTAGCATCAAGTTTTCCGAAGACAATATTATCGCGGATTGTACCACTAAATAATACTGAGTCCTGAAGAACAATACCGATATTACTTCTTAGAGAAGCCAGTTCAATATCGCGAATATCAGTACCATCAATCAGAATTTCACCGCCAGTTACATTATAGAAACGGTTTAACAAGTTCATAATTGTTGTCTTCCCAGAACCAGTTGGTCCAACGAGGGCAATCATATGACCTTCTTGAACATCAATGCTGACATCTTTTAAAATCGGTTTATCCGGATTGTAAGCAAAGTCAACATGGTTCAGTTGAATGTCACCGCTGATACGATCAATCTTTTTAACATTTGGTCGCTCTTCTTCATCTTTTTCATCGAAGATTGCCGCAACCCGGCGAGCACCGGTAAATGCTAATTGTAACATGCTGTACTGAGATGAAATCTCACTCAATGGTTGATAGAATTGACGAGCATATTGAACAAACATAACAATCAATGCTAATGCTGCTGTACGTTCAATGTCACCATTTAATGTCAGCCAGCCGCCAAAGAAGATTACAATGGCCATACTGAGTAATGAAATCCCTTGCATTGCCGGGAATAACATCCCTGAGTAAATCTGACCTTTAGTTGTTGCACTTTTTACTTTTTCATTATACTCAACAAATCCATCAATTGTTTCATCTTCAAGACCGTAAGTAATAATTACTTTCTGTCCAGAAATCTTTTCATCAATATAACCGTTAAGATCACCGAGCTCTTCTTGTTGTAAGTTAACATACTTGCCAGCTTTGCGAATGATTATAACAGCAAAGACAATCGCAAATGGAGCAACTGCCAAAGTAACTAAAGCAAGTGAAACATTTTGTTGGAACATCATAATGATAACCCCGATCATTAAAGCGACGTTTCCGATAACTTGACCAACAGCTTGGTTCAAAGTATTTGAAATGTTATCAATATCGCTGGTAAAACGAATCAAGATTTCACCATCATTATGACTATCGAAGAAACGAATTGCTAATTGTTCCAACTTGCGGAACAAACCGATACGCATCCGGTTTGTTGACTTTCCGGAAATACCAACAAACATAATTGTTTGAATAAACATCCCGGCAGAAATTAAAATGAAGAAGATTGCCATCCACATTAAGATTTCCATGAACTTAGAGTTGTCAGCAACTCCGGTAGTAAAGAAGGTTCCTACATAGTTCCCTAATTCTTGAATTGCCTGGCCCATAAACTCAGGAGCTTTTACCTGTAGGTAAGTAGAAATAACACATACAATAAGTACTACTAATAATTGAATCTTATAAGCACGTAAATAGTGCCAGAAAAAACGAAGTGGTGTATTTTTCTTTTCCATTAGGCAACGACCTCCTTCCCTTTTTGGGTCTCGTAAATTTCACGATAAACATCACTGTTCTGAATGAGTTCTTTATGGGTTCCGACACCAACTAATTCACCATTATCGAGAACTAAGATTTTATCAGCATGAACAACTGAAGAAATCTTCTGAGCAACAATAATTGTAGTTGTATCAGTCAATTCATGGTTCAATGCTTCTTTTACTAATTTTTCAGAACGAGCATCCAAAGCACTGGTACTGTCATCCAGAATCAAGATTCTTGGATCACCGATAACTCCACGGGTAATTGAGATACGTTGTTTTTGACCACCTGAGAAGTTATTACCGCGTTCTTGCACATGTGATTCATATTGAGTATCTAATTTCTCAATAAACTCTTTTGCTTGCGCAATTCCTGAAGCCCGGTTCATGTCTTCAAGATTGGCTTGCTTTTTCCCATGACGCAAGTTATCAGCAATAGTTCCCGAGAACAGGATTGCTTTTTGTAATACAATTGCGATAGTGTTTTGTACGGTGTTTTTATTTAAGGTGCGCAAATCTTTTCCACCTATTAATATCTCCCCGTCAGTTGGATCATAAAGTCGCGGAATCAGCTGTACTAGCGTTGATTTGCCGGCTCCAGTCGCACCAACGACACCAACCATCTCACCACTGTTCGCTGTAAACGAGATATTTTTCAACATTAATTCTTCATCATCATTGTATTTGAACGATACATTACGAAACTCAACAGTTCCTGGCAATGTTTCTTCAGGTGCATTTGGATCATAAACAATATCAGGGTTGGTATGCATGATTTCATTTAAACGTCCAAGAGAAATAAATGCACGTGAAGAGAATGAAACTAACATGCCGCCAATGATAATTGCCATCATAATTTGCATCAAGTAGCTGATGAATGACGGAATTGCTGCGATAGTAGTAATGATGTTTGGCATATCAGCCATTGTAACATTGTCTAAAATACCGCTGCCAACGAAATAGATTGCACCAACTACTGCCAAGTTTCCAATCATCATGAATGATGGAATAATAATTGAGAAAATATAGCCAACTTTAATAGTATACTCATTCAATTTATCACTTGTCTTAGTGAATCTTTTTAATTCGTTATCTTCTTGAACAAAAGATTTTACTACCCGGATTCCGGCGAAGTTTTCTTTTGCAATTGTGTTTACTTTATCTAAGTAATGTTGCAGCTTACCAAAATAACGACCCATAAAGCTGAACGCTACCATTAAAACAATAGCAACAAGGACAATCAGTAATATAATAATCCACCATAATTGCGGCAATGTAAACATCGCCATTACAAATGCACCAATAAAAATGATTGGAATTCTTGTTAATGATTGTAAAGTCATCATAACTAAGTTTTGCACTTGGGTAATGTCATTGGTTAAACGAACAACTAAGTTTCCTGATGAAAAACGTTCAATATTACTGAATGAGAACGTTTGAATTTTTCTGAATGCTGCTTCACGCAGATCTGCGCCGACTCCTTGAGCAACTTTCGCCGATGCAATTGTGTTGGCAATTCCGGCAATTAACCCAACTACCGCAACACCAATCAACCAAACCCCAAGCGTATTAATTGCATCCAAGTTATCTTCCATGATTGCCGTTAATACTTCTTGTAATAGCTTCGGTTGCCACAATGAAGCAATTGCCATGATCGCTACAAATACAATTGACAAAAAAGTCATAAATTTGTAGTTTTTCATTTGCTTGAATAATGTGTTCATGTACTGATTTCCTCCCTTATCATATACTCCTGCTAAAACAGCAGAGTACCTATAATACCGCAATAAAAAATAACTGTCAATGAAAACATTTATTCTTTTGCTGACTTTTTCTATTTTAGCGTAACATTGTTACAAAGTCAAGTGCATTGATTGATAAATTACGCCAACTTTCATACAATTTTGATATAATAAAACTAAGGCGGTGTTTTCTTATGAATGACCATTTTTTAGATACTCTACTCAGTTTTTGTCAAAATCATCCGGCAATAGACGCAGTTATTTTAACCAGCACCCGAGTTCGTAACCTTACCATTGACGCACTTTCGGATTATGATATTGAAATCTATACTTCAAATCCGGAAATATTCATCACATCAGATACTTGGATGCAATTTTATGATCAGCCTATGTTTCGTTTCAACGATCAATTCATCCAACATGATATCGAGCTCTATATGCGAATGGTCATTTATGAAGACTATACGAAAGTGGATTATAAAATAATCCCTACTGAGTTGCTGGAAAAACTCAGCAACACCTATGACCCGGACCTCGACAATGATTATCAGGTACTCATTGATAAAGGTAGGTTTACCGAAAACTTACTCGAAGCAACTCATCAATCTTACTATATAAAGGCGCCAGAAAAACGACAGTTTGACGACATGATCGGCAGTTTCTTTATGGAATGCAGTTACATAGCCAAAAACCTCTGGCGCCAACAACTGATGGAAGCTAAATATAGTTTTGCCTTCATGCGTTTTGAAAAACTCTTACCAATGCTTGAATGGTACTTGGCAGCTAAAAGCAATACGCCACTCAAACATTTCAAACATGGGCGCAATATTGAGCAGTATCTGAGCAAGACTGAAATCGAGCAGCTAAATGCAACTTATGCTGCTGCAAACTACGAAGAAAACTGGCAGGCACTCTACGCCGCAATAGAACTCTTTGCCTATGCCGCCCGCAAACTTAATTATCAATATCCGGAGAAACTTCATCAAAAAGCTATGAAATACTTTACTGATATACAAAACATGGAAAGAGACCGCACCTAAAGTGCGGTCTCTTTTAAAAAAATTTTCAGAAATAAATCATCACTAAATTATAAATATTCAAGACAATAACAACAATAATCACTGCCCGATAAACGAACATGACCTTATTAGAAGGCAAAATGTTACTGATTTTAGCGCCGAGCAAGCCGCCGATAATTGCCGCCGGGATAATCGCCCACAGAATGCTTAAATCGAAAACCATGTAGCCAGTGGTAAAGCCAACCGTCACTAATTTGGAAAGCTGCGAGAAAAAGATAGTGATAATCGAGTAGACTGTTGCCGGCTTGATTGACATACCAAAGCAAAGCATCAACAAAGTAACGTTGATTGGTCCGCCGCCAATGCCGAGCAAGGTTGCAATTCCACCTAGGAACAAGCCAACCAGCACATACCAGAACCAATGTTTCAATCGGAAGCTGCGCATGTTCTCTTTGGTGAATAGCAATACGAATACCAACATAATAATTGTCAGAATAATTTGAATCAGCAATACGCTGGATTCATCAGGGAAAAAGAACAGCAACTTTTCAAAGATAATGTTGCCAAGCAAGCCGCCCAGTACTGAGCCGGCGGAAAGGGCAGCAGCAGAAGCAAAGTATACCCTCACACCGTTTCTAAGCTGGCGGATTGTTGACACAATCGCCATTGTAAATACCGCAACGCTGGAATAAAAAGTAATTGTTGCTAAAGTGTGGGCGCCAATCGCATCGAAAATCGGTTTGATTAACACGCCACCGCCCATTCCCGAAATTGAACCCACTGTATTAGCAAAAATAATAACTAGAAAATAAATAATTTTTATCAGCATTGCGCTTGCGCCTCTTCCTGTCAAAAGTAAAAACATCTAGCAATATTATACCACAATTTTGCGGCTATTTACTCCTTTTATTAAAATAAGCAAGGTTTGGCGGGTCTACCGCCAAGCCTTGCCAACTTTCCTACCATATAGAAGTATCACGAGGATCTTTTCGCCATTGAGTCAAAAATTTCTGCTGCGATTCATTTAATTGCAGGAGTTCGCTCAGTTCACTGAACTTCGCCGCCGTGTAAAGCGGTATGCCAACTTGTTTGAAGTTTTCATCACTGCTCGTCAATTCATAGCTGAATATCGCTACTACACCCAGAACTTCCAAACCAGCCTCTTTAGCATATTCAACACATTTGATAACACTGCCACCGGTTGAAATTAAATCTTCAACAACGACAACTTTTTGTCCCGGTTGATAATCACCTTCAATTGCCGATTTCGTTCCGTGCGCCTTTGGTTGCGAACGGAAATAAATAAGCGGCATTTTTAATTCATCAGCAACCGATGTTGCATGGGGAATTCCCGCTGTTGCAGTTCCGCCAATAATATCTGCATCGGGAAATTGCTCAGCAATAATTGCTGATAAATTAAGGGCAATACCGCGCCGTAATTTATAATGACCAATTGATTTGCGGTTATCGCAATAAATCGGCGACTGAATGCCTGATGCCCAAGTAAAGGGTTCTTCTATATTAATGGCAATAGCACCAATGTCCAATAATCCTTGTAAAATTGCTTTTGATTTCATTATTTTATTCGCTCCTTAATATTCATATATGTCGCCAATGGTTGCTTGCTGCCAGTAATCGAGCGACCAATAACCAATTCCGTAGCACCTTGTTCAAGTGCCCATTCCGGCGTCGCTACCCGCGCTTGATCATCTGTAGCATCATTTACATCACGGATACCCGGCGTTACAATCGCGAACTCAGTACCTGCCTGTGCCCGTATTGCTGCCGTCTCATGTGGCGAACAAATGACACCATCAATGCCATTATCCTGCGCCATCTTGGCATATGCCATCACAGTTTCGTCCAGTGTTGCCACTACGCCCAAATCGCGCTGCAAACTTTCCTCGCTAATGCTCGTCAAAACCGTCACCGCCAAAAGCTTAGTTTTAGAACCTTGCACTGCCTCACTTGCTGCTTTCAGCATCGCCGCTCCGCCAGTAGCATGAACAGTAATATACTCAACATCCAACTGCGCTAAGCTCCGCAATGCCTGTGCCACAGTATTGGGAATATCATGCAGCTTCAAATCTAAAAACACTTTGTAGCCGCGCTCCTTCAACTCCTGCACTAAACTATTGCCTTCCTTATAATACAACTCCATGCCAATCTTTAAAAACAACGGCTCACTGCCAAAAGGCTGTAAAAAAATTTCCAACTCGGCACGACTGGCAAAATCACACGCAATAATAATCGGTGTTTGACTCATAACCATGCTCTCCCTTTCAAATCATTTATTGAAACCACACCCAGCCCATCAAGCAAAGTCGGTAACTCATCGATAATTTCCGGCATCACATACGGATTATTAAAGTTAGCCGTACCGACTGCTACGGCACTCGCTCCGGCGCTAAAGAATTCAACGACATCACGAGCACAACTAATACCACCCATACCAATAATCGGAATATCAATACTAGATGCCACCTGATAAACCATCCGTAATGCTACCGGCATAATCGCCGGCCCGGAAAGTCCGCCAATCGTATTAGCCAGCACCGGTTTGCCGGTTGCGTAATCCAAACGCATACCAACCAATGTATTAATCAAACTAATCCCATCGGCTCCCGCTGCCGCAACCGCCTTCGCCATTGCCACAATATCAGTCACATTCGGTGACAGCTTCACATACACCGGCACCAAACTCACTGCCTTAATCGCCGCCGTTAATTCACCAGCGACCTCAGGGTCAGTACCAAACTGGATACCGCCAGCCTTCACATTAGGACAAGAAATATTCAGCTCAATAGCATCAACATGCTGACTCATCGCTAAACGTTTAGCGGTTGCAATATAATCATCCTTGCTGCTGCCAGCTAGATTAACAATAATCTTCGTATCATACTGCGCCAACCACGGCAACTCATGCTCAATAATCGCATCAACACCGGGATTCTGCAACCCAATCGCATTCAACATCCCGTTTGGCGTCTCCGCCACCCGCGGCGTCGCATTACCAAAGCGCGGTTCCAGCGTCGTCGACTTTACCATCACGCCGCCTAATACCGACAAATCATACAAGGGCGCAAACTCACGTCCAAAACCAAAACAACCAGATGCCGGCATAATCGGATTCTTCATTTCTAGTCCTGGCAAACTAACTGCCAACCTATTCATACACAACACTTCCCATCGCAAACACCGGACCATCCAGACAAACCCGAGCGTATCCTTTATCATTATCGGTCTTACAAACGCAAGCCATACATGCACCAAATCCGCATGCCATACGCTCTTCCAATGAAACCTGCCCTTTTACTTCGGGAAAAGCCGTCTCAATAGCTCGCAGCATCCCAGTCGGACCGCAACTATATATATAATCAACAGTCATCGGCTGTAAGGCAGCGATGACTGTCCCCTCTTCTCCCAAAGAACCATCAATAGTCATCACCGTAGTTGGTAGCAATTCAGCAAACTCAGGCGCATAAAAGACATCGTCAGCCTGATTAAAACCCAAAACTGCAGTAATCTTCTTTTGCGGATACTGTGCCAATAACGCCTTAGCCAAACCATAAAGCGGGGGGACACCAACGCCGCCGCCAACAAGTACAATCTGCTCCGCAGCAGCAGCTGCCGCAACATCAAAACCATTACCAAGCGGACCAAGGCATGAAACCATTTGCCCGGCTTCAAGCTCAGCAAACGCTGCTGTACCGGTACCAAACACCTTATAGATAATGGTTAACTGATTAGCTGCCTGATCATAATCACAAATGCTAATTGGCCGGCGCAAATAATGATCTGGTACCTGCAATTGAATAAACTGTCCCGGCGCGGTGATTTGTTGCACCAAATCCCCTTCCAGCACACACAGGTATACATCTTTAGCAAGTTGCTTCTGACTCACAAGTCGCATCGAATATTTAATGCTCAATTCCAACACCACTCTTTCTATCAAAAACTTTTTTGCCATCAACAAAGGTTTGCTCAACCAATCCTTGCGTCTCCCAACCAATAAATGGTGAGTTAGCCGATAATGAATAAAATGGTTCTGCAATTGTTTCAGTCGCATCCAAATCAATCACCGCAATATCTGCTGGTTGCCCTGGCGCCAACTTGCCGCCACTCATACCAAATAGTGCTGCCGGTTTATAACTCAACCAATCTAACAACTGCTCTAAGCTGCAAATTCCATTGCCAACCAGTTCGCTGTACAATAAACTAAATGTATGCTCTAAACCAATAATACCAAAGGGCGCCTTAGTAATTGGCTGCACCTTCTCATCTCGATGATGCGGCGCATGATCGGTAGCAATACAATCGATTGTGCCATCAAGCAAGCCTTCAATAAGAGCAATTTGATCAGCACGCGAACGCAATGGCGGGTTCATTTTAAAATGAGTGTCTGCTGCAACAACTTCATCTTCACTCAATAACAAATGATGCGGTGTCACCTCAGCACTTACCCGAATCCCGGCACGCTTAGCATCGCGAATCACCCGCACCGACTCTTTGGTACTAACATGACAAACATGATAATGACAATCAGCCGCTTCTGCCAGCAGCACATCACGAGCAATCTGCACACTCTCACAAATACTTGGAATACCATTGACTCCAAGCCGTTCACTGACTTCACCTTGATGCACTGCCCCACCATATATCAAACTATTATCTTCGCAATGGGCCACAACCGCCATATCCAAACTCGCAGCTTGTTGCATTGCCCGGTACATCACATCAGCTGTCTGCACCCCAACACCATCGTTAGTGAAAGCAAAAGCTCCAGCTGCTTTTAACGCTGCAAAATCAACCAGCTCTTCACTAGTCAAACTATCGGTAATTGCCGCATAACCATGCACCTTTACAACAGCATCTCGTTTAACTGTTGCATAAAAATCGGTGAGTACCGCTGCATTATCAATCACCGGCTTAGTATTCGGCATTGCACAAATTTGGGTAAACCCGCCACTTGCTGCCGCCATACTGCCGCTGGCAATCGTTTCTTTATGAGTAAAGCCCGGTTCACGCAAATGCACATGAACATCAATAAAACCAGGTGCTACCAATTTCCCGCTCACATCAATAAACTCAGCATCAGCAGGCACATCATTCCCAATACTCAAAATCTTGCCATCAGCAATAACAACATTTGTTTGCATGAACTCGCCATCCGGCATGAAAACCATACCATTCACTAGAACTGTTTTCATCAAACCTACTCTCCCTTCAGCGCATAGTTCAAAATCGCCATCCGCGCATACACACCATTATTCATCTGCGGAAAAATCCGTGATTTTTCCGACTCAATCAAATCCCCATCAATCTCAACATCACGATTGATTGGCGCTGGGTGCATAATAATTGCCTCTGTCTTCATCTTCGCTTCCCGCTCTTTTGACAACCCGTAAACATCCAGAAAGTTATCCTGATTATATGACTTCGCATGCCGCTCATTCTGAATCCGCAACAACATCACCACATCAGCAGTTTCAATTACATCATCCAAATGCACAAACTCACCCTCACGTAAACTGGCATCCTGCCAATATGCCGGTGTTGCAAAAAACAACTCCGCACCCAAGCGCTTCATAATCTTCGCATTAGAATGAGCCACGCGACTATGTAAAATATCTCCGGCGATAACCACCTTTAACCCTTCAAAAGTGCCAAATTCTTCATAAATCGTTACCAAGTCCAACAATGACTGGCTGGGATGATCACCACAACCATCACCACCACTAATAACCGGAATCCCAACATGACCAATCAATTCATCATAATAACGTTCTTGCCCATGGCGAACAACCACTGCCTGCACACCGATTGATTCAAGTGTCCGCACCGTATCATACAAGGTCTCACCCTTTTTCACACTAGAAGTCTCAACATCAAAATGAATAACCTGCATCCCCGACTTCTTCTCCGCCATCTCAAAAGAAAGCTTTGTCCGCGTACTATTCTCATAAAATAAATTAGATATATAAAACCCTGCAAAATCCGGTGCCGTCCCGGTTTGCTTATAATGAACCGCCTCTTTGATCAAGGCCATAATCTGGTCATTGGAAATATCATCCAAAGTTACAAAATTTTTCATCACTTCAACTCCTTATTCTAAAAAAAGAACACCTTGCGAGCCATGCTCACAAAGTGTTCAACCTTCTCCCAAAAACAACCATGTCTCGGGTATTCATTGCACCTTTGTAAGTCTCTCTGTACTTCTCTTAAAAGGTCATTATAAAATTTCAGTATTTTTTGAAAACGTTTCACGCAAGGTACTAGCGCAAGCGCGTCGGAAATCAAAGGAAGTTGTGAAAAGTTGAGAAGGAGCGTATCTTAACATACGTAACTGATCAAGTTTTTACAGCTTTCAAAGATTGCGATCGTTTCTCAAAAATCCTAGTTTATCGTAACGCCGTCTTCACCGTCAACCTCAGTCATCAACACCGTTACTTTCTCGGTGTTGGCAGTTGGCAAGTTCTTGCCAACATAGTCCGGGCGAATCGGAAATTCGCGGTGACCGCGGTCCACCAAGGTCACCAGCTGAATTTGTTTCGGCCGGCCGTGCTCAACCAACGCATCAAGCGCTGCGCGGATGCTGCGACCAGTGTAGAGCACATCGTCCACCAAAATCACGATTTTGTTGGTTAAGTCGCCGGTAATGCCGCTGGCATTGCCGGTGTGCGGCTGGTCATCGCGGTAATTGCTGATATCGAGTTCCTCAACTTCAACACGTGCTTGGTAGAGGGTTTCGATTCTGCTGGCAATACGTTCTGCCAAATAAATGCCGCGGGTTTTAATGCCAACTAAAACGGTGTCATTAACGGTTCCGTTCTTCTCCAAAATCTCATGGGTAATCCGCGTCAGCATGCGGTTCATGGTTGCATCATCAACTACTAACTTCATATGCTCAGTCACTCCTTTATTTTTGCTTTAAGTTATAAAAAAACGGCACCACTTTTAATAAAAGAGGTGCCAAACATTTCTCCAAAAAGAAATTTGTCGCTTCACGGTGTCTGTCCTTGTAACCTCTCTTGGGTATAACTTAAAGGATTGTTGTATTGAGTATAGCATGTCTTTTTGATATTTGCAATGGAACTCCGAACATTTACTAATATTTCACTGCCATGTGTGCTTCAATTTGGTCATAGGCATCACCAAGCCGGGTTTTCTTGACTGCAAAGATAGCCAGATCGCATTCATATTGATGATGATTTTGTTTTAATAAGCGTGTTTGGTGATCGGTAAGTGATGCCTTATAGGCGTCGCTTATCGTCAAACTTAAAAAGGTAACCATTTGGTTGGCACGCAACGGTGATATATAGTTTTCAACATAATCAAGTTCACGAATATCTTCCCAGGCAATTTCCGGGAAGCCAATAACCTTAACGCCGTCGGCCAGAATTTCTGCCGCATCATGAGGAGTAGCAAAAAATTGAAAAACTGCGTAACCGGCCCCTAAAACTGCCAGTACTAAAATCAATAGCGCTGTTTGTGAATCAGTTTGCCAGCGATAGATACCGATTGCAAAAACAATTAACGCACAAACAAAAAATATGACTGATTTACTCTTATTCATTGCCCTCACCTCTTTATCATTTATTTTACCGCAAACCAGAGCTTTCAGCAAGGACTATTCATGTGGCATTAACCGGCTTTTTTTGATACAATAAGAGGTAGCAAAAATGACTGAAGGTGGCACAAATATATGTTTCAACCATTTCCAAAATCAAAGAATATTGAAGATAATTTTAAATTGCTTTTTCAAGCACAAAGTGGTTTACTTGCCGCTGAACAAGATAGACTGGCAACGCTTGCTAATATGAGCGCATTGCTCAACTATTTCCTTGATGATATTAACTGGGTCGGTTTCTATCTGCTTGACACCAATAATCCTGATACATTACTGCTGGGGCCATTTCAAGGATTACCGGCATGCACTCGTATCGCCATCGGCAAGGGTGTTTGCGGAACTGCCGCTGCTCAAAACCAAACCCTGAACATTGCTGATGTTCACCAATTCCCTGGACATATTGCCTGTGATGCTAACAGTCGCAGTGAGTTGGTTGTTCCATTAGTAGAAAATCATAAGGTAATCGGTGTCCTCGATATCGACGCCCCGATTACCGCACGTTTCTCGGCAGCCGAGCAAACCTATATTGAAGAATTTGTAGCCAAGTTGATGAATCAGCTTGCTGCCGAAAATGAGGTACCTGCATGAAAAAAATATTTCTTCGCACGTTGATTATCGCATCATTAATTTTACTATCAATCAGCTTATACGGCTACTTTGTAGAACCCAAGCTTCTAACAACAACCTATAATCCGCCAATCAATTCTGCTGCTTTTCCGGAAAGCTTCAACTATACCAAAGTTGGTGTTCTTACCGACCCAATGGTCGGCAACAACTTCAGCGCTGCTGATTTAGGCAAGGCCGTTGAAGCAATCAACAATCAAGAACCGGACATCATCTTCTTTACCGGCGGATTAATCAGCCCTGAACAACTTGCTAATATTGAATCTTCAGAAATGACAAAAATTCTATCTAATCTGCAAGCGCCGCTTGGCAAGTATGCAGTATTGGGAAAATCTGATGTTGATGAAAGTGGCAAGGTCAAAGAAATATTAAAAGCCAGCGGATTTCTAGTATTAGAAGACAGCACTAAGTATATTTACAATCAAACTGACAACCCGGTTATCCTTGCTGGTTTTAATCCGGACACCCAACCAGGTGATATCCTCGACAAACTAAACAGCTTAGATCAAAACATTCCGGTTATCGTTCTGGCACAAAATCCTAATACATTTCTTACAACTTCCAAAGCAGCAAATGTAAAATTACAAATTTCCGGTTACAACCACGGTGGTCAAATCGGCATCCCGTTTCTCAACACACTCTTCATTCCAAAAGACAGCAACAGCAATTATATTAAAGGATGGTATATCGAGAATGAATCATACCTTTACGTAAGTGGCGGGCTCGGCAACGTCCAAGGCTTCCCTGTACGTATCTTCAATTGGCCGGCTGTTGATATTTTACAATTATAAAAAAGCCACATTCCTCAGAATGTGGCTTTTTCTTTTTCTTCATAAGTCTATTTCAAAGCATTATTAACAAGTTCAACAACTTCTTCAGCTGTTCCCATTTGTAAAGCTTGCTCAGCAACTTTTTCCATTTCAGCTTTTGACAAACGTGACATTAATTCACGTGCCGGTAAAATTGATGATGCACTCATTGAGAACTCATCCAAACCTAATCCAACTAAAAGTGGAATTGCGGTTAAGTCACCAGCCATCTCGCCACACATTCCAGTCCATTTACCTTCTGCATGACTAGCGTCAATAATACCTTTTACAACTCGCAAGATTGATGGGTTATATGGTTGATATAAATATGAAACCTTTTGATTCATACGGTCTGCAGCCATTGTATAACCAATCAAGTCATTGGTTCCGATTGAGAAGAAGTCAGCTTCTTTCGCAAACTGATCAGCAAGAATTGCTGATGCAGGTACTTCCATCATCATCCCAACTTCGATATCCTCACTTACTGCAATACCCTCAGCGAGCAACGCCGCCTTTTGTTCAAGCAACATTTCTTTTGCTGCACGAAACTCTGGTAAAATAGTAACCATTGGGAACATAATTTTGAGATTTCCGTGTACAGAAGCACGCAATAACGCACGTAATTGTGTATTAAAAATATCTTTGAAATCACCGATACACATACGTAACGCACGGTATCCTAAAAATGGATTTTCTTCATGTGGCAATGGTAAGTATGGCAATTTTTTGTCGCCGCCGATATCTAATGTACGAACAACAACTGGTTTTCCGGCCATTCCTTCCAATACCGCTTTGTAAGCTTGATATTGTTCTTCTTCACTTGGCGCTACACTCGCATCCATGTATAAGAATTCAGTACGGTATAATCCTACACCTTCACCACCGTTATTGATAATACCTTCAATATCATTTGGTGTACCAATATTTGCTACCAATTCTAAATGATGACCATCAGCCGTAACCGTTGGTTGATCTTTAAATTTCGCTAACATTGCTTTTAATTCATTGAAAGCAATTGCCGCTTTTTGATATTCTTTTACTTCATCATCGCTAGGTTCAACGATAACCTCACCGGTTTCACCGTTCATAACCACAACTTGACCGGCTTCAACTGATTCAAGAATATTTTTTAGTCCTACTGTTGCCGGAATCTCCAATGAACGCGCCATAATAGCTGAATGCGATGTACGCCCGCCAATATTAGTAGCGAATCCTTTTACAAATTTTTTATTCAATTGCGCAGTATCAGATGGCGTTAAATCATCTGCAACAATTACAACTTCCTGATCAATTAAAGTTAAATCAGGAATTGTTTTTCCTAATAAATGCGCTAATACACGACTAGATACATCTTTAATATCTGCCGCACGCTCACGCATATACTCATTATCCATACCCTCAAACATAGTGATAAACATAGTCGCAACTTCTTTAAGTGCAAAATCCGAATTTACTTTTTCGTTTCGCACTTTAGCGCGAACCGCATCCATAAACTCAGGGTCAGCAAGCATCAACAAATGCGCATTGAACACATCTGCTTTTTCCTTACCCATTTTTGCCATCGCATTATCGCGAATTCGTTCCAATTCACCTTGTGATTTGTCAATCGCTGAATCAAAGCGGGCAATCTCTGCATCTACATCTGTAATATCTTTTTTGACTGGTGCTAATACCGGATGTTCCAATTTATAAATATGGGCAATCGCAATCCCGTTAGAAGCGCCTATTCCGTTGAATTTCATCTAAATAACCTCCTGTAATTATAATATTGATGAAAGCTAGTTTAAGACTGATTGAAAACGCTTGAAATTATAGGAAATCGGAAAAATTGGGAGGGCGCGTATCTTGATATACGCACCCCAAGAGTACTTGCCCACAACAGGTTATAAAGCCTGTTGTCGCAGCGTAACCGAGCATTTTTTTCGATTTTCATAGAATTGCGGGCGTTTCTCATCGGTCTTTATTCTGATAATAAAAAGAGCCTGAACAATGCTTCAAGCTCTAAGTTTCAATTACTCAGCTACGCCTTCTTTTTTCATAACTGCAACAATTTCATCAAGAGCAGTTGCTGCATCATCACCTTCAGCAATGATTTTCACTTCAGCTCCACTTGGAACCGCAAGTGACATAACACCCATGATTGATTTTAAATTTACTTGGTTTCCGTTATATTCTAACTTCAAATCTGAAGTAAATCCTCCTGCTGCATTTACAAGAACTGTTGCCGGACGTGCATGAATACCACTTGGGTCCACAACTTTAACTACTAAGTCTGCCATGTTTATCTCTCCTTATATTTGTGTTTATATACAATCTATATTGTAACTGATTATCGCTTTCAAATCAATGATTTTTATCAGAAATCCACAACTTTGTAAACCCATTCATGCTAATAGTATTTTAAGGGTGAAAAACCCGTGCCGCAAGGGCACGGGTTTTTCTATTTTTCCTCATAAGGATTATAAAACAAACAGTAATATCGTTTGGAAAGAATTTCAACAATCTGCACCATGATAAAGCGCCCTACATCATATCCTTTTGCTTCGCCAACGGTAATAATGTGGTCAGCCTTCAATGACAACTTCGTATCCGGGTTTTGGGTAATAACAACCAGTGTCGCCCCGCTTTTATAAATTGCCCGGGTCATTGCCGGAGAAATCAGACTGATATTTCCTTCATTGGTAAAAACGACAGCAACGCTATCTTCATCAAGATTTTCAGCACACTTCAATTGTTCCTGAGTATCATTATATGCCATCGTAATTTTATTCAGATACATCAAGTTCATTTGCATTAACGAGGCTGCATATTGAGGAAACATGATACCAAAGAAAGCAACTTTTTGGGCATCGTGAATTTTTTTCAAAATAATATCAATTTCATCGAAGTCTAAATTATCAACTGTGTGCTGCATAATTTTAGCAACCCGCAGATTATATTCGGTTAAATCTTTTTTAGGATCATCCATCATTTGCATAATCTCTTTCGGTGAAATATCAAAAATAACCTGTTCAACATTTAATGAAGCTTCAAAATTTTTCTTAAACTGGTGAAAATTATCATAACCAAACATCCGGCAGAAGCGACTAATCGTTGAAGGAGAAACATGACATCTCTCAGCTAAATCATTAATACTGATTTTTCCGATTGCCAATTGATTTTCCAGAATCGTGTACGCAACCGTATAATAAATATCTTGCTCCTTAGCATTATTGATAAAAGAAGTTAATCGACTAATTGCGTTCATGGCTTTCCTCCTACCCTAGTATTGTTGATATTCAGCTAATTTTGCCTCAAAACGTTGTAAGTACTCGCGCGTTAAAGCACCAAAGATAATTTGAATTTGTCCTTGTACTTCAAATACACCGGCTGCGCCTTGCTTTTTAATTAACTGTTGATCAACAAGATCAATATTGTGCACATCAACATGCAAACGATATACTGATGCGGCAACTTTTTTAATATTTTCATATCCGCCTAAAGCACGAATAATAACATCAATCCGCTCCTCTTGTGAAGCCATTGAATGTTGATGTATTGAGTTACTTTCAGACAACAAGATTAATTCTTCTTTCTCGCGACCAAATGATTTCAACTTGAACACATTGATAAGCGCTGTGAAAGAGAAGTAATAAACCCCAAAGTAAATGAAACCAATGATGATTAATAACCAAGCACCGGTTTTTCCGGCTCCGGGAATAATCCCATACATAATGAACTCAATAATACCGCCACCATATGTTGCTCCGATAAAAATATTGCTCATCTGCAAAATGACGTAAAGCACACCTGATAAAAGTGCATGCAACACATACAAAATCGGCGAAGTAAACAGGATAATAATCTCCAAAGGCAGCGTAAATCCGGTAACAATCGAAATCAATGAGAACGACAATACAATTGCGGCAACCGTCTTACGGTGCTCAATCATCGATGTTCGCACCAACGCCAGTGCCATACCCGGTATCGCAAAAATAGCCAGCACGTAGCTACCGGTAGAAATCGTCCCGGCAGTAAATGGCATTCCCGTAGAAAGCTGTGCCATCCAAATCTGTAAATCACCGGCAACCTGCTGCCCGGTCGGCGAATTCCAAACCCCACCAATCTGCGTATACTCCATCAACGAAGTGAGGGTTGTAGAAAGTCCGAGCGGCTCCAAAATAATACGTGCAAATCCATAGAAGAAATAAGTTACTAACTGGCCCACTAGAGTAGGCAGCAATTGTAAAAACTTAGAAATTGCTACAAAAGCAAACGGCCAAATAATACTCAAAATAACCGCAACCACAATATCAATAAACAAACTGTAAATTAAAATCTTGCCCTCAGTCCCAAACAAGGTTGCATTATTAACATTCTGCTTATTCTCAACATTATTAGCAATCAGCGCGCTAATAAACCCTAATGCTGCTCCGGCAAATAAATCAAACGGTACTAATGTCATCGGAATCTGCTGCGTCAAAATATTATAGGCGTCACCACCAATAAGCGGTGCTAATGTCGGCGTAATTGCACTCAACATCAAATAACCCATAACCGCACTAATCGCTGCCACTGAACGCTTAGATAAACCAATGGCAATCGCAATCGCAAAGAAAAGCCCGATATTAGCAATAATCGCATTCCCTGAGTTAATCAATAAGTTCGCCAACCACGGTACCTGCTGCACAAAAAAATCAGTGCCAATCAGTGCCGGCTGCTTCAAAAAGTTCCCAATTACTGTCAATAAAATCGCCACTGGAAATATCGCCAGCGGAATTAATAATGACGTTTTAACTAAGCGAAATATTTTCATAGATTTAGAATCTCCTTACATATGTTTCACCAAAAATATACTCCCTTATTGTATCGTATTTAGGGAAAAAATACAAATAAACATCTGACCTGCAACATCAGAAAAAGCGAAGGCTGCTCAGCCTTCGCTTTTCTTAATTTTTATCCTATAAATCAGGGTGCTCATGTTTCGCTTGCAGTTTCCGGAAACGACGATCTACCTCGCTTCGTAAACTTTCAAGTAACTCATGATTTTCCGGTTTCAATAAATGTTTGGTTTTGCCCATATAGCCTAACCACTCTTCGATTGGAATACGTTTTTCACCTTTTGGATCATAAGTAATAGTTGTTACGCCATTCTCTACCTCATATAATGGGAAGAACCCTGAATCAACTGCTGCTTTGATAACATTAGTACCATCATGGTCAGCTGATTTCCAGTTCAATGGACAAGCGATTAAAATCTTACCGTAAACCGGTCCGACATGTTTAGCATACCAGTGTGCTTTCGCACCCTTTTTCACTAAGTCTTGCGGTGATGATTCTGCACCAGTAAATACATATGGCATATTACATGCAGCCATAATTTGGGCAGTATCTTTATGGTGATATTGTTTCCCTACACGCACACTACCAATATTGGTTGTACTAGTTCGGTTTCCAAGTGGTGTTGAATAAGACATTTGCGCTCCGGTATTCATATACCCTTGGTTATCATACTCAACCATAATTAACTTATGACCACGTAATGCTGCCCCAATTGCAGAACCCATACCAATATCCATACCGCCATCGCCGGTAACCATAACAAATGTTGCATCATCATCAAATTCAACTTCGCCGCGATCTTTCAATTGGAAGATTGCCTCAGCTACACCCGATAATGTTGCAGCTCCTGATTGGAACAAGTTGTGAATATAATGTTGTTGATGCGCACTATAAGGATATCCAGCTGTAATTACATAAGCACAACCAGTTTGGTTTACCATGATAATATCGCCTTCGATACCTTTAAAGAACAACTCAAGTCCCGGGAAAATCCCGCAACCAGGACATGCACCATGTCCGCTTGCCAAACGCTTAGGTTTAGCAGTCAGGTTACGCAATGGCGGAACCTTCACTTTTACCTTTTGCGTTTCTTCATCCCATTCGGCTGAGATTTTTCCGGTCTTGTAGCGATCCGGATCCATTGGCTCCAACTGACGATGAATCATCGCCCGTGTTTGCTCTTCGTTCCCTTTGTTCACGCCATAGTAATCAAACAACGCAGTTGAACTTCCGGCAATCGTGTCAAAGCCAAGTTCAAATAACGCTTTAGCATCTTCGATAAAGAATTCTTTACCACCAAGACCATAAATGCGATTAATTACAGTTAAATCACTGCGACCGTAGTCGTGCAATACTGCTTTTAAGTCATGTGATATATTACCGCCTTTAGCACCAGCACTATCGGCACGGTCCATAGCAACAACAACTTTTACACCTTCAAGGGCATCTAAGATTGCTTCTGCCGGGAATGGCCGAACAATATTTGGACGAATAACTTTTACTTTTTTGCCCTCAGCTTTCAATTCATCAACAGCATCTTTAGCAATATCTCCTGATGAGTTTAAAATGAATAATGCCACATCAGCATCTTCATCGCCATATACTTCAACTAATGGATATGAACGTCCAGAAAGTTTTTCATATTCTTTAGCAACTTCTTCAAAAACTTCCAAAGCACGGTCGTTAGCAAGTGACATTTGGTAATGATTATTAATAAAGTCATCACCTTTCATATGTGCGCCAACAGTAACCGGACCTTTTTTCATTTGACCAATATATGCGTAAGCATCATAGTCAACATCACCTACAAAATCACGAACATCTTGCTCATCAGCAAATGTTTTAATGTTATGTTTTTGATGTGATGTAATATAGCCATCATAAGAAACGATTGCAGGCAGGCGAACATCACGGTGCTCAGCAATTTTAAGCGCCATAATATTCAAATCATAAACCGCTTGCGGATTAGCAGCAGTCACAATAATCCAACCGCTATTCAATGCAAAGTATAAATCTGAGTGATCACAGTGAATATTAAGCGGGCCGCTTACGGCACGGTTAATCAAGTTTAACACCATCGGATAACGCGTTCCTGATTGTACCGGCAACTGTTCTAACATATACATCAATCCGTTTGCACTCGTAGCATTAAATACACGGGCACCGGTTGTTGCTGCTCCATAACAAATTCCTGCAGCACCATGTTCACCATCAGCAGCAATCAATTTTACATTATGTTTTCCGTTTGCGCCCATCATATCTAAGTATTGCGCAACTTCAGTTGATGGACTAATTGGATAATATCCCATCACATGATAATTAATATCGGCAGCAGCAATTGCTGCCATCTCATTTCCGGACTTAAATCCGTCTACTTGTTTCTTTGCCATTATTTTTTACCTCCTAAATAAGGAAAGCTCTTTTCAAAACGATGCGCCTCAGCATATCCTTGCGTTTCAACCATATCAACAAGTGCACTGGTAGGACATACCTGAACACATTTCAAGCAACCTTTGCAGTAATTATAATCAATACCTTTAAGGAACATTGCTTCACGTCCGCGCGCATCCGTTCCTTCTTCCCAGACAAAACAATAATCAGGACAAACATTATCACAGTTTGAACAATGAATACATTTTGATTCAATCCACTCAGGTAAATATCCTTCACGAGAAGCACTTAAATTCTTTTTAAAACTATTAGCACCTTCAATAACACCACCAAGCAACTGAGTCTCGTAACCAAATGGTGTCTCAATTGTTTGACGTGATTGTGTCGTTGAAACTTCAAACTCAGCAATTTGAGCTTGGCTCATACCATCTTTGAAAGTATCAATATTCGGTCCAACTAAATGTGGATACTTATAGCCAAACATCTTCTCAATTGATTTTTCAATATACTCAGGATTTAAAAACTCAAGCACTTTAAAAATCGCACCTAAAACCGCAGTATTAGACTTAGTTTTATATCCCATCGCAATACTAATTCCGTCAACAGTAACAATTGTTTTCACATCAGGATTAAACTCATCTTTAATCTGTTGCGGTGTTTTTGGCGTATTAACAATTAAAATCCCTTCCGGATCTAAACCGTTCGTTACTGGTTGGGTCATGAATAACTGCTCATGAAAAACCACAACAACTTGCGGAAACTCAACTGGTGAGTAATTTCTGATTGTCATTGTGTTACTAGCAAAACGAATAAATGTTTTAACCGGCGCTCCTTTTTTCTCAGAACCATAATCAGCAAAACAAATCGCATGCAATGCTGAGCCGCTTACTCCGACTTCAGCAAGCATTTGTCCGGCAGAGTATGCTCCTTGACCACCAATAGACTCTAAACGAATCTCAAAGAACCCTTGTTCATTTGGTATAAACTGCATATATTTTCACCTCAAAATTTCTATAAAAGCTTTTTAAACAAAGCATTACCCCACCATTATACACCACTTTTTTGGGAATAACTACCAAAAAGATAATTAATGTGAATTAGTTAAAAAAAGTACTATTTATCCTTTGTTTTATTTGGTTTTTCACATATAAAACTGTGTGAGAAAAGCGAAAAAAACCGGTAATATCGCACCAGTTTTTTAATCATTATTATAGAGTTTTGCACGCAAAACATCAGCAAACTTTTGTGGATATTTTGCAGTAATGATAATCTCCTCATGACTATAAGGATGAACAAACCGCAGCTCACCAGCGTGCAGCATTTGGGCGTCATCATCAAATATTGATTCACCGCCATACAAAGTATCTCCAAGCAATGGGCAATCAATACTTGCCATATGAACCCGAATCTGATGCGTTCTGCCAGTATCCAAGTCCAACTTAACCAAACTATACTGCCCATTGGTCTTGACCACTTCCACATGAGTTCTGGCAAACTTTCCATCCTCATGAACTTCCCGCTTAATAATACTATCAGTACACTTGCGAATCGGCTGTTCAATACTAAAAACATCTTCGGCTGGTCTTCCGGACACAATCGCGTAATACATGCGAACATGGGATGCTTTTCCCAACAAATATTGTGTATGCCGCTCTTTAGCAATTAAAACCAAGCCACTTGTATCCTTATCTAATCTAGTCAATACATGAATGGTAGATTTGAGTTCTATTTGTTGATAGTAAGCTAAAACCCGTTGTGCCAGAGAGTCATCGTTCTCTACCCTTGAAGGTATCGTCAACAAACCAGCAGGTTTATTGACCACAAGCAAATAGTCATCTTCGTAACAGATTTCTATTTTACCAGCATTCGGTTTCATTGATTGGGAGATTACCTCTGGAAGGGCAATGACTAGACGGTCTCCCGCTTCCAGCCAATAGCTCAACTCGACTTGTTGTTCATTAACTAAAACTAACCCGCTTGAACGCAAGTTAGCTAAACTACGTCGTGAAAACTGTTTATCCTGCAAAAAACTTTTTATTGAATTTGGAACATCATTGCCTTCAATGGTCCAGTAAAATCTGCGGCCATCAAATGAATGCATCGCGCACTCTTCCCCAGAAGCTTTTTGGTCGATACCGAACGAAGCGTGCATGCGAATCACTCAATCCGGTTCGAATACGTTTTACCTCACTGCATATATTATTTAAATGATCATAGGTTAACGTCACATTACTATGATCAACAAAATGAAACTCAATAATATGTTTTTTTCCTAAAACCATTGGTGAACCAATAGTTCGGTAAACATTATTATTAATTGAAGCTATCTCAGTTAATTGATACCCTAATAAATCCGGGTGAAGCAACGCTCCTCCCAAAGACTTATTGTATCCAGTGCTGCCTGATGGTGTGGATACACATAAACCAGTTCCCCTGAAAGTTTCAAATTCAAGTCCATTAATGGTCACATCAATACGTAAAGTTCGCAATGAATTTAAAACTGTTATCTCATTCAACGCTCGGTATTTCAAAATTCCGCAGGTTCCATCAATCTCTACATCCAAAACCGGAAACTCAGCGATTGTATAATTATCACGTAAAATATGTTCAATAACCTCATCAACTTCTGAAATATGCCAGTCTGTATAGAAGCCCAAACTTCCGGAATGTATCCCTAAGAACATGCATGAATCTAACTTCTCCGAATAGCGCTGAAAAGCCTCTAATAAAGTGCCATCTCCACCTATAGATATAACTAATTCAGGGTTCTTCAAATCAAGCTTAAATCCTCCCTGTTGCAAACGCTCAATTATATATGATTTCTTTTCTTTTGACTGCTCATCATTCCGAGCAATTGCGCAGAATCGCATGAAATCACCTCTTCTTTTCTCCCCACTATTGTACCATATTTCTTAAGTACATTTTGTTTATTTTACCATATAGTAAAAAAATATTGTGAATATATGCGAAAAGGTTGACTTTTGTTCTAATTCCCTATTTAATATAGGGTGAGGATTTGAAATTATATGAGGAGTGAAATAGATGCCTACATCACAATTAGAGATTGAATTTAAAAATTTGCTCACAAAGAAGGAATTTCATGATTTATGCCATCAATTACATGTAAGTGAGAACTTATTCGAATTGCAGCGTAACTACTATCTTGATACCGACAATCAAACATTAAAAACAATGAATACGGCATTGCGATTACGCATTCGTAAAAACATAGCCCAAATCATGTTAAAAATTGCAACTGAAGATATCCATGAACATATTGAAATTAATGAGGTTCTTGACTTTCCTATTGAAACACCAGAAAATATTACTTCATGGATTGATCAAATTCCTGACGCTTTCAAAGATATACTAATGACCAATGATATTCCACTAAGCGAGCTTCGCTTAATTGCCAAAATTGCAACTTTCCGGGCTGAGATCCCATATGATAAGGGACGTCTTTTCCTAGATTTTAATCGTTACGGAAAAGAGGATTACGAATTAGAATTAGAATACCCTGATCTTGACGAAGGGGCAGTTGTTTTCAATGACTTCCTCATCCAACATAATATTGATCGGCGGATTGCTAAACCAAAAATAGCACGAGCTGCTGAGTTCAGTGTTGCTCAAGCTCGCGGAGATGTTTCATAAACATTGTTATCCCTAAAACTATAGCTTCAGTTCTTGAAGCTATAGTTTTTTCTTTTTCCATCGCAAGTATGCAGTCCTCGACATCAGTAATACCACAACAAAAGTAATAAAAGATAATCTGTAACTGCCAATTAAATATCCCCACATGTATCTGAGGAAGTCTATACTTAATGGAAAAGAATTTTTCATATTGAATTTTCATATGCACAAGTTGATAATTCATTATTGCATACTTACGTTTATAGCGGATCCTTTTCTGCCAAAATAATAAATATTTATCAAGCAAATAGTTTGGTCTACCTGATTTTAGTTTCCTAGTAAACAAAAAGAATGGGTTATTCTCCTTACCGGCAACGAACTTTTCAGCCAAAATAGTTGTCATTGATATACGAATAATATTAGTAAGAACAATGAGCTTCTTTTTTCGCACATCAAAAAAATACAAATTATCTTGCACATATAATTTTTGTAAAATAAATGCAGGCAGCTGAAACTTATCACTTTTTATTTGTTTTAGAATACTTGCTGAAGATAACCAACACATGTTTTCATATAAATTATGATAATCATTTGTCCGCTCAGCAATCTCTGTCACTGTAATTGGACTGCACTGTACTTCAATACAAAGCTGACTCTCATTTATGGCAATATCTGCGCGTCTTCTGGCCTCTCTGTGGCGTTGTTCATTCACTACCGAGTAGCCATACTCTTGAAACCATTGGCTAATCTCGTCTTGAATAGCCAAATGTTCTTTATTATTGTATTGCTGCGGATTATGATTCGAGCAAACATGAGCAAAATGTTTTCTTCGATACCTCCCGCCTTTCAACTGAACCGTCTCTTTACACGACGGACAAGAATATTTATTTGTGCATACCGCCTGGCTAGCATCAATAAGCTGATTAGCATCGTCTCTTGCAAAGCGCATTTCATCACCCCAAATAAAAAAATCTGATTGTTACTTATTATTTCGTAACAATCAGATTTTTTTCTCACTAAAACACTGGTGAAAATACCCGCATCAAAAGCTCAATAATTTTTTGCCAAAATGGTCGTTGCCGCCATTTCTGTAAATCAATCTCACTTGATGCCTTAATATCAGCTTCAATAAAGCGTTCAATACTATGAATTGCCTGATGTTCATAGAAAAAGCCATGCAATTCAAAATTTATCATTAAAGAACGCACATCAAGATTCACAGTTCCCAGAGCAGCAATATCATTATCAACTAACAATAACTTACTATGTTGAAATTTACCATCCAATGTATAAATTTTAACTCCAGCCTCAAGTAAATCACGAATATAACTCCGCGAACAATAATACACTGTTTTCTTATCAGGACGATCCGGAAATATTATCCGAACATCAATTCCTACCATGGCTGCTGCCTTTAAGGCCTGTAAAATATCATCTGTCGGAATTAGGTATGGTGTTGTCAGCCAAATCCGCTCCTGCGCACCATTAATAAGCCGGTAATAAGCATTCTTAATTGGAAAATCTTCAACATCAGGTCCATCAGAAATTAGTTGGATAACACCTTCTTGTTCTGAAGTATCTTTACTCCAATTCCGAAAAAAGAGATGCTCCTCACCATCGTCAACAAAACTCTCCTGAGTAGCAAAAAACCAATCAGCTAAAAATTGTGTTTGCATATATCTTAGTGACGAACCCTCAATTTGCATCATAACATCCCGCCATAAAAGCTTCTTCTTGGGATAGCCTGCAACATACTCGCGCCCCATATTATAACCGCCGGTGAATCCGATTTTACCGTCTACAACAATTAATTTACGATGATTAGCATGCATGTGATCCATATAAAATGCTTTTGGCTCGGCAAATAAACGAAATTCAATACCGCTATCAATAAGCTCCTCAATAAATTTATTTTCCAAGAATACTGTCCCAACAACATCTGCCAAAATGCGCACTTGGAGACCGGCGCGCGCCTTTTCCATCATAGCATTGAAGATTGGCCGTGTGAAACTATCATCGCGAATAATATACATCTCCATATGAATATGATGTTCAGCACGGATAACCGCCTCAAACATCGCATCATAAACCATCTGATATTCCAAAATGCGCACCTGATTATGCTCATATAACGGCGATTTCGACATCTGACTAATAATACTCATTTCCTTCGTCAACTCGTCATTATAAACGAAATCCAGCTGCTTATCCAAATCCTTCAATATATATTTTCGATAGAAATATATATCAGCTTCCTTTTTCTTTTGATAATTCTTCTTAGTAAGCAATGAGTAACCTATAAAGAAAAAAGTAAATAATCCCAATACCGGCACAAAGGCAACAACAATAAACCACGCCCACTTAGAAGAAAGTTCATGGTTAGTAATTAATATATAAGCTAATGTGACAATCGTAATAGCAAGAATAATTAGATATGGAGTCAGGCCAAAATTACTGAAAATAAGAACTGGAAAAATTAGCAGACCTGCAAAAATGAGCAGCCAATATACAATGACTGCTCTTAAAAAATCTTTATATCTCGTCATACGACGTTTTAGTTTTTGTTTGTTAAAAGATTTCTTCATGCCCTCTAAACCTTTAGTAATATTTATGACTATTTATTTATGTTTTAATGCTGGCGAAATATCTATACCTGCGCTTGTAGCTGCAGCTAAAATATTATGCACAGAAGTACAGTCTTTGAAATTCATACATGATTCACACGCAATTGAAAGTTCTCTCAACTCACGTGGAATAAAAGCTCTAATCTCCTCATCATTATAACCAACTTGAAGTCGTTTATCATCAATGATGATTGGACGGCGTAATATGCTTGGATTTTTTTGAATAAATTCAATCAGTTCTGACATAGACATAGAATCTACATCAATACCATCTTCAACAATTATTTTGGAACGCTTTGAAATAATATCTTCTGTACCATTCTCAGTACGTTCAAGAATATACTTGATTTCTGAGCCAGATAAAGGAGTAACAAAGAGATTTTTTTCGCGATATTTCAATCCAAAATCATCAAGCCATTTTTTTGCCTTACGACAAGATGAACAACTAGGGGTTGTATAGATTGTAATCATTCTATCCACCATCCTTTTTCGTATAATAGACCGCTAAATTGTGCAAAAGAGTGGTCCTGATGTAATTGTACCACTCTTTTTTTGCAAATTCAATTTATTTTGATATGAAGATATTTATTCACACTATTTACCGATTTTTAGCAGCTAATTCAGCTTTGTAGTGTTTCAATTCCTCTTCATTGGCACGAATAAAGTGCCCTGGCGTAATCTCAACCCATTCCGGCCCTGATGTTGAATAATCATGCATTGCTGGATTGTAAACAATCCGGCGACGGCTACGTTCATAATCAGGATTTGGTAATGGTATTGCCGATAATAATGATTTTGTATATGGGTGTAATGGATTATTATACAATTCTTCCGAAGTTGCAAGTTCCATTAATTTCCCACCGTACATTACCCCAACACGATCACTGATGTATTTAACCATTGATAAATCATGGGCAATAAATAAATAAGTTAAGTTACGTTCCTTTTGTAAATGTTTCAATAAGTTTACTACTTGCGCCTGAATAGAAACATCCAAAGCTGAAATTGCCTCATCAGCAATGATAAAGTCGGGCTCCATAATTAATGCCCGGGCAATCCCGATCCGTTGCCGTTGTCCGCCTGAAAACTCATGCGGGAAACGGTTGGCGTGATCACGATTTAAACCAACAATTTCAAGGATTTCATATACTTTTTCCATACGCTCAGCTTCGTTTTTCCCAATTTTATGGATAACTAAGCCTTCAGCGATAATATCAGCAACTTTCATACGCGGATTTAGTGATGCCATTGGATCCTGGAAAATCATTTGCATATTCCGACGTAATGTTTTGATTGCTTTACCCGACATCTTACCAGAGATATCTTCTCCCAAAAAGGTAAGTTGTCCTCCAGTTGGTTTATAAAGACGAATAATACTTCGACCAGTAGTTGACTTTCCTGAACCAGACTCACCAACAAGACCAAATGTTTCGCCACGATAAATATCAAAACTAATATCATCAACAGCCTTTACTGTCTTTTTATTATTAATACGGAAATGTTGTTTCAAGTTACGTACTGATAAAACGATTTCTCTTTCATTTGTTGCAGTCATTAGTTCTCACCGCCTTCAACATGTTGACGCACACGTTTTAAAACAATCTCCGGCACATCAACTTTAGGTGCACGCGGATCAAGTAACCACGTAGCTGCGTAATGATTTTCACTAACTTTAAACATTGGTGGCTGCATTTCAAAATCAATATCCAGAGCCCATTTATTACGTGGAGCGAATGCATCGCCTTTAGGAGGGTATAATAAATTTGGTGGTGTTCCGGGAATCGAAAATAATTCCGCATTTTCACTTTCAATGTCTGGCATAGAAGAAAGCAGTCCCCATGTATAAGGGTGGCGAGGATTATAGAATACCTCATCAATGCTTCCAGCTTCAACAATACGTCCGGCATACATAACATTTACTCGATCGGCAACGTTTGCAACTACTCCTAAGTCATGCGTAATAAAGATTACTGCAAGATTTAAACGTTGTTGAATTTCTTTAATTAATTCTAAAATTTGTGCTTGAATAGTAACGTCCAATGCCGTCGTTGGCTCATCCGCGATTAAAACGCGTGGTTCACAACCAAGTGCAATTGCGATAACAATCCGTTGGCGCATCCCACCAGAAAATTGGTGAGGATATTGCTTGAATCGAACCTCAGGATCATGAATACCAACTAGGGTTAATAATTCTAAAGCTTTCGCTTTCGCTACCGTTTTAGAAAGATCTTTACCGTTTTCATCCTTTTGATGCAATTGAATTGCTTCAACAATTTGTGTTCCGATAGTTAACACTGGATTTAAAGCTGTCATCGGATCTTGGAAAATCATGGCGATTTCCCCGCCACGGATTTTCGGTAATTCTTTCTTACTCATTTTAGTAACATCAACTTGGTTACCTTTTGAATCGGTGTACAAAATCTCACCAGCTTTTACAACACCATTGTTAGCAAGAATACCCATGACTGCACGGGTTACAACTGATTTACCAGAACCAGACTCACCTACAATTGCCAGTGTTTCACCAACATGTAAATTAAAGTCAACGCCACGAATCGCTTGTACTATACCATTTTCAGTCTTAAATTCAATTTCTAAATTACTAACTTTCAATAATTCTTTTGCCATATACGCTCACCTCACTATCTATCTTTCAATTTTGGATCTAAAGCATCACGTAAACCATTACCAATAAGGTTAAAGGTCAACGAAATAAGCCCCATAAAAACAGTTGGAATAATTAATTGATACGGGAAAGTTTGTAACTTCCCAACATTTTCAACAATAAGCTGTCCAAGTGAAATTTCACCAGCTGGAAGCCCAAGTCCTAATAAAGTATAGAATGCTTCTGATAAAATTACTGCCGGGAAATCTAATGCCAGAGCAACAATGAACACACTGACCATATTTGGGAATAAATGATCAAAGATAATTCGTTTATGGTTAGCGCCTAATGTACGTGATGCCAAAACAAACTCATGATCTTTATATTTTAATATTTGTGCCCTTACAAGACGCGAGAAACCAATCCAAGCTGTAAATGATAATCCAAGTACAAGCGGCCAGAATCCTTGTCCCATTGCCATTGAAACAATTAAAAGAACGATTAAAACCGGAATGTTAACAAGGACATCTAAAACCCGTTGAATAACCATATCGGCCGTCTTACCAAAGTATCCGGATATACCACCAATTATTGCACCTAAAACGAACTCAACAGTCGTTACAATTAATGCAATCAATAATGATGTTCTTAATCCAGCCCATACCCGCAACCATAAGTCACGACCTAAATCATCAGTACCAAAATAATAGTCACGAGTTACGCCCTTTTGAGCATACACATCTACACCATTGCGTGTTCCATCGAAAATTCCTAAACTTGAAAGACCTGGAATCTTAGGCGGCAAGTTTTGAATTTTAGGATCTTGATACTTAATTTCAGCATCTTTTCCCCACGGAATAATAATAGCGCCGGCAACAAAAATAACAATTAATATCAAACTAATCATACTAATTTTTTGCTTAACTAAACGACGCATTGCTCCTTGCCAGAAGCCAACGCTCTTCCCTTTAATTTCTTCGTTGTCAGCATGATCAGTATTTGAAAATTCAAATAACTTTTCATCTAGCGGTTGTGTTTGTAAATTCTTTTCCATTAGCTATTACCTCCTGACAAACGAATTCGTGGATCAATAATACCATAAAGGATATCAATCACTAAGTACGCAAGCGTAAAGAGTGCAGCAAATAAAATTGTTAATCCTTGAATAATTGGATAATCAGTTGTATTAATTGCTTGACTCATTAATCCACCAAGTCCAGGAATTGCGAATACTTTCTCAACTACTAAACTCCCGATAATTGTCGAAACAAATAAAGGTCCGACAACTGTAATCGCAGGAATTACCGCATTTCTTAACGCATGTTTAAAGAGTACTGTTTTATTTGACACCCCTTTAGCCTCAGCTAAAAGAATATATTCAGAGTTCATGACATCAATAAGTTCATTTCGAATATATTTTGAAATCATAGCAATCGGCCAGAATGAAAGCGCGATAACCGGCGCCACTAATGAGAATATATTCCCTGGACTATATATAGTCGGAAATCCAAGTGTAGTAAATAAAAGTTGTAATAAAATTGAAATAACAATAGAGGGGATTGAAATCCCTAATACTGTGATTAAAGTTGTCACATGGTCAAAAGGTTTACCACGTTTTACTGCGGCTACGGTTCCTAATACAGTCCCGATAACAATTGAAATTGCTACTGCGGTTATCCCTATTGGTAAAGATATCGCCATTTTATCACCAATTAATTTCGTAACCGGAATATTTTTTTGCACTTTTAAGGATTTTCCTAAATCAAACTGTGCAACATTTCCTAAATAATTAACATACTGCTCAACAACAGGTTTATTTAACCCTAATTGCTCCTTAATCTGTTCTTGTTGTGCCAAAGGAAGCTTTGGATCAACAATATTAGATGGTACTAAACGAATTGCGAAAAATACTGCGGTTACCGAAATAAAGATAACAATCAAACAGTTAAGCAGTCGTTTTAAAATATACTTTAGCATTTATACCGATGCCTCCCGTCTCAAGTTTTAGATACAATCTGTTTTTGGAACGAAAGAAAGCTTTATCTATGCTTGTATGCTCATCAGATAAAGCTTTCTCATTCGGATACGTTTGTATCATTTACTAAAAATTATTCAACCGTAACGTATTTATAACGCATATCCGGTGCTGTAGGATATAATTTAAATCCTTTAACATTTGGTTTAACCAATGCCATTGAAGCACGTTGATAGATTGGAATAATTGCATAATCATTAATTAATACTGCTTCAGCTTGTACAAATTTATTCCAACGCTCAGTTGGGTTTGTAGCTAATTCAGGTGATTGTGCATCTTTGAATAATTGATCGAATTCAGGATTATTCCATTTTCCATAGTTATGGCTGTCATCTGAACGGAAGATTTCAAAATAAGTTGCAACATCCATGTAGTCAGCACCCCATCCTGCATTCGCAGCTGGTGTACCATATTCTTGTAACAATGGATAGTAAGTTTGTTGTGGGACTTGGTTGATAGTAACATCTAAACCTTCTAAATTAGTTTCTAATTGAGATTCGATATTTTCATAGATTTTTTTACCAGCTTCAGTATCTGCTACTGCAAGTGTTACTGATAAAGTATCTTGTCCAAGTTCTTTTTTCGCTGCATCAAGGAATTCTTGAGCTTTTTTCACATCAAACATTGGGTCATTGAATTGATTCGCAAACGTACGGAAGTCTTCGCCATCTAATGAAACGAAATCTTTTGGTACTAAGTAATCAATTGGTAATGAACCGTTTTTCAACACATTGTCAGTAATAACTGATTTGTCAATTGCATGAGCAATTGCCGCGCGAACATTTTTGTTCGCTAATGTTGCATCTGGTGAGTTAGTTGTTCCTGAAAGATAGAAGTAAAATACTGCAGTTTCAGGTTGTGTAACAATTTCAGAAGAGCCTGAATATTTGTCAATAAGGTCTCCTGTTAAACCTAAGCGATCAATTTCGCCATTATCATAAAGAGTCCCTTGAGTTGAAGTTTCAGCTACGAAACGAACAGTTACAACATTTAATTGAACACTTGCTGCATCCCAGTAGTCTGGGTTTTTAGCAAATTCCCAACCTTCATCCGCTTTGTACTTAGTCAAAGTGAAAGGTCCGTTTCCTAAAACAGTTTCCATTGAAGTCCCGTATACTTCATCGCCACCAACTTCATTATAGAATGCTTCGTTAGTAGGGAAGAATGGCGGGAATGCCATTAAGTCTAAGAAATAAGCCAATGGTTGCTCTAAAGTTACTTCTAATTGAGAATCGCTAACTGCTTTAACGCCCAATTCAGAAGCATCCATAGTACCATCTAAGACAGCTTGTCCATTTTTAATTGCTGAAACAAGGTATCCATAAGTAGCTTCTTTATCTGTAGCTAACTTGCTCCAAGCAAAGACGAAGTCATTTGCTGTTACAGGTTGTCCATTAGTCCATTTAGATTCAGGACGAATATTGAACGTGTAAACACTTCCGTCTTCATTGGTAGTCCAGTCTTTTGCAACCGCACCAACAAGTTCGTTGTCAGCATTATATTGCACTAAACCTTCCAAGTATTGTCCGATAATTTCAGAGTTAATTGACTCAGAGTTACGAATCTGATTCAATGTGTTCGGTGCTACCGCTGACGCTAAACGAAGTGTCCCTGCAGTTCCTGAACTAGATCCTCCACAACCAGCAAGCACTAAGGCTGCTACCGCGAGTAGTGAAGTAACTACCCCTAATTTCTTTCCTAATTTGTTCTTCATATATAGCCCTCCTATATAATAAATAAAACTCCTTCAATGAAATATTTGAAGTTATTTTTATTAATTCTACCAGTTATCCATATCTTTGTAAAGCACTTTTGAATGAAATGAATAAAAAAGCACCGGTTATTCCTAAGCGATAACCGGTGCTTTCTATACTTTTTCACAAAAACAATTGAATTAGCTGCCAAATACCTATTCTTTGCTTACAAACTTGTAAACCCAGCCGGCTGCAGGATATTTATATAATCCTTTAATGTTTGGCTTAACAACAGACATAACTCCTGTTTGATACAACGGAATTGTTGAGTAACTGTCAATTAAAATTGACTCCGCTTCAACATAGTTTGTCCAACGTGCAGTTTGATCATTTACTAATGCTGCTGACTCAGACTCATTATATAATTCATCAAATCTTGCATCACTGAACTGACCAAAGTTGCCGTCATTGTTGGTACGAAACACGCCAAAGTATGTTGAAACATCCAAATAGTCTGGTGTCCACCCTGAATTGGCAGCCGGAGTTGCTAATTCATATAATTGTGGATAGTATAATTGATTTGGTACTTGGTTAAGCACTACATCAACACCAGGAAGATTTGCTTCAACTTGTGACTCAATATTTTCATAAATCTTTTTATTAGCTTCTGTATCCGGTAAAGCAATTGTAAAAGTCAATGGTGTATCGCCCAATTCTTTTTTTGCTGCTTCTAAATATTCTTGCGCTTTTGCAACATCGAACATTGGTGTATTATATTTACCACTGAATTCACGGAAATCTTTACCATCATATTCTGCAAATCCTAAAGGAATTAGATAATCCGCACCAATCGAACCATCTTTCAAAATTGAATCGCCGATAACTGATTTATCAATTGCGTGAGCAATAGCTGCTCGGAAATTTTTATTGCCTAATAATGGTTCTGGCGTAGCAGTATTATTTGAAAGGTACAAATAACGAATTGAAACGTCAGGCTGTTTTGTTAATTCCGCAGAATCTTTGTACTTATCAACCAAATCAGAGGTTAATACTAAACGATCAATCTCGCCGCTGTCGTATAATGACGATGCAGTTGATCCTTCTTGTACATAGCGAACATCCACACCATCAAGTTTCACATTCGCAGCATCCCAATAATTAGCATTTTTAACGTATGTCCAACCTTCATCAGATTTGTATTCAGTTAACTCAAACGGTCCGTTTGCAAGAACAGTATCAACTGAAGTTCCATAATTTTCCGCTCCTACATTATTGTAGAATGCTTCACTTAGCGGACAAAACGCAAGAAATGACATTAATTCCAAGAAGTATGCAATCGGCTCTTCCAATGTAACCACTAATTCAGTAGCACTCGTTGCTTTTACCCCAAGCTCGCTGGCATCCTTTTTACCATCAATAACATCTTGTCCATTTTTTAAGATGGCTGCCATAAACCCGTATGGAGCTGTTTTGCTGGTTGCCAATTGTTGCCAACCAAAAACAAAATCATGAGCCGTTACCGGATTACCGTCCGACCACTTAACACCATCACGAATTTTAAAGACATACTCACTTGAATCCGCATTTGCAGTCCAACTTTCTGCCATTGAACCAATAATCTCACCATTAGCATCATGAGTCACTAAACCCTCAAGATACTGTGTAACAATCTCAAAGTTCGCAACCTCTGAAATCGCAATATGATTCAAACTGTTCGGTGCTGCATTTGTCACCAGCCGCAATGTGTTGTTACTAGCTGTCGAACCACCGCAACCACTTAGCACAAGTGCAAATGCTGTTGCAATAGATGCCAGCGCCCCTAATTTTTTGATAAAACTCTTCTTCATAAATGTTACCTCCTTTTGCATAAACCCAAACCTCAGATTTAGATATATTGTTAATCATTCTACCACACTGAAATCATTTGTAAAGCATTTTTTATTAAAAATTTAACCATTCAAACTATCCACGAATTCATATTTATATTGGCAATATTTTAAAGGAGAAAGAAAAAAGAGTAACCCCCTAAAGGGGGTTACTCTTTATTTTTATAATCATCAGCATCATCGTACCAAACACGCCATAAATATAAGCCATTTGGTTCCGCACTTTTTCCTGCCTTACGCCGGTCCGGAGCTGCAAACATATCTTCAATATCTTCAATTGTAAAGCGGCCGCTGCCAACTTGCAGAAGCGTTCCTACTATTGTTCGCACCATATAACGCAGAAAGCCACTGCCGCAAATGCGGAATTCATAATTGCCATCCGCATCAAAATAATATTCTAACCGATGAATCGTCCGCCATGTTGTTGTATGTTTAGAACGCCGCAAACTGGCAAAGGAAGCAAAGTCATGCTCACCAATGAAAAGCGGAATGGCGGCCAGTATTTTTTCATGATCCAAATCCATATTAACATAGGAATAATAATCATTTTTCATTGGCAAAAACGGCTGGTTTTTCAAATTAATAATCTTATAGCGATACTCTTTAGCTACAGCGTCAAAGCGCGCATTAAATTCATCATTTACACTAAATACATCAGTGATATAAATATCTGGCATAACCATACGATTCAACGCTAACTTGATATTCTCTTCAGGAATATCAAAAGGCATATCAAAATGAAATACCTGGGCCATCGCATGTACTCCGGCATCAGTTCGTCCGCTGGCATGAATAATAACCTCAGCGCTAAACAATTTCTTGAGCGCTGCCTCAATCGTTCCCTGAATTGTACGCAATCCGGGCTGACGCTGGAATCCGGCAAAACGCGAACCATCATATTGAACAATACAACATATTCTCATACTACCTTCTCCTAAACTAAAAATGCCAAAGCCACAAAGGCTGCACTTGCAACAGCAAGAATAATCATTGCCCATATATCAAGGCGCGTCCACTTTAATTCGTACAACCGGGTCCGCCCTTCACTTGAACGATATCCGCGAGCTTCCATAGCAATACCCAAATTTTCAGCACGACGAAACGATATTACAAAAAGTGGTATTAAAAGCGAAACAAAATGTCGGATCCGGGTTGCAATCTTCCCTTCGGATAAGCTTGCCCCCCGCGATGCCTGAGCCTTCATAATCTTGTCTGCCTCATCAGTTAAAGTAGGAATAAACCGTAAAGCAATTGAAATCATTAAAGCCACATCACCAGCCGGAAAACGAACAACTTTAAGCGGTTGCATCAAATCTTCAAGTCCGGCAGTCAAATCTAGTGGTTTAGTAGTTAAAGTTAAAATTGAAGCCAAGGTAATCATCAATATTAAGCGTACAATCAAAACAGTTACCCGCACTAGACTCTCATCATAAATCTTAATAAAACCAAACTCCCAAAGTAAGTTTCCGGTTTGCGAAAAAAACAAGTTGAAAACAAACATAATAAGAATCAAAAAGCGTAAGGAATAAATCCCTTGCCATACTACCTTAATCGGAATTCGTGCCAACATTGCAATCACCAAAACAGCCCCAGCTATTGCCGTATAATAGTACCATGCGTTACTTAAAAACAATAAAATAATCAACACTAAAAATCCCAAAAACTTCACTTTGGGATTGAGACGATGAATAATTGAATCAACATCAAGATAACGACCAATGGTAATATTCATTCTACTTCTCCTTTAGTGCTTCTGCCAAACGCTCTGCGTTAAACGGAGCACCGAAATCAGCGGCTATTCGCCCTTTACGTTGTAGATTAAGGACTACTTTATATATATGAGGAATTTCTAAATGTAATGACTGTGCCAACTGTTCGTCAATAAACAGTTGATGCGGCTCACCATCATAAACCAACTCGCCACCTTCAAGCACAACTACCCGGTGCGCATAATCAGCAACAACATCCATATTGTGAGTAGCAATAATAATAGTCTTCTGGTATTCATCATACAAGTGCTTAAATAACTCCATCATTTCCGTCTGACCTAGCGGATCAAGACCAACTGTTGGCTCATCTAAAACTAACACATCAGGATTCATTGCCAGAATTCCGGCAATCGCCACCCGACGCATCTGCCCACCACTCATCTCAAGCGGATAACGCTCCAAAAACTCCTCAGACAAACCAACCATCATTAGAGCTTCCTTCGCCCGTTCTAAAGCTTCCTCAGCAGTTGCACCATAATTCATCGGTCCGTACATAACATCCTTAGCTACGGTTTCCTCAAACAACTGATACTCGGGATTCTGAAAAACCAAACCTACCCGTTGACGAACCGGATACAATTGCTTATTTTTAGCACTGGTCACAGCATTCTCATCAATCCAAACAGTCCCAGAAGTTGGCTGCAGCAATGCGTTCAAATGCTGCATTAACGTTGACTTACCACTACCGGTATGACCAACTAAGGCTGAAAAGTGATGACCACTCAAATCAAGCGAAACATCAACAATTCCGGTATGACTCCGCACAGCGCTCACATATTCATGACTTACATGCTCCAACTTTAAAATCATAACGCCTGCACCAATTCCTTTTCATCAAAATAAACCCGATCAATCAAACCGGCAGCTTTCAGTGTTTTTGAAAGCTCAACGACAAAAGGCTCAGCAAGATGATACTGACCAAGGTCAATATCACTTGCAAAAATGGTATGCGGGTGATCATCAGCTACAATAACACCCTGATTCATAACAATCATTCGATCACTGGCAAGTGCCTCATCTAAATCATGGGTAATCATAATAATCGTCTTATGGGTCTCATTAAACAATTCGCGAATAACAGCCTGAACATCATGGCGACCTTCAGGATCCAACATCGAAGTCGCCTCATCAAAAATAATAAAATCCGGATGCAAAGCCAACGCCGAGGCAATTGCCACCCGCTGTTTCTGTCCGCCGGACAAATGTGATGGTTCCCGATTTAACAGCTGATCAACTCCGGTTCGTTTTGAAAACTCATCAATCAATGCAATCATTTCATCGCGCTCGACTCCATAATTTTCCAATCCAAAAGCAATATCATCGCGCACTGTTACACCAACAAATTGATCCTCAGGGTTTTGGAAAACCATACCAATGTGCTCGCGCAAATCATAAATATTATCTTCGACAATAATTGCATCATCAATTTTAACTTGACCTTCCTGAGGCAGCAATAATCCTGCCAAAATTCGGGCAAGTGTTGTCTTCCCCGAACCATTGGCACCAACTATCGCAATATACTGTCCGGATTCAATAGTTAAAGAAAGGTCATCTAAAATGACCGTATCATCGTATTTAAATGTAATATTTTCTACACTTATATTCACGAACTCACTTCACTCTTTTCCTTACCGCTCATTCGGGTCTTAGTAAGATAAACATCATCACAAAAACCTTTTAACGAATTAAACAAACGGGTTGCCTGATTTTCACTGCTAAACAGCGCATACATAGTTGGTCCGCTGCCGCTCATCAAGACACCTTGCGTTGTACTTGCATCCATAACCTGTTTAATTTTTACAATCTCATCTTTGTTATAGTTGGCTAAAACATTACTTAGTAATGCGCCAATTTGGGTAACATCCTGGCTTTCAATTGCAGCAATCATTGCCGTAGTATCCGGATGCACGATATTATTTAAATTCAATATGTCATATACCCGTGCCGTTGAAAAACCAAACTTCGGTTTGGCCAACACCACAAAACAACTTGGCATCGGTGCAATCAGCTCAAGTACCTCACCGCGACCGCGGGCAAGCGCAGTATTTCCACGCACGCAGAATGGCACATCCGAGCCAATCTGAGCGCCAAGTTCCTCAAGCTCGCCAAGCGAAAGCTTGAGTTCCCAAAGCGTGTTTAACCCGCGCAAGGTGGCCGCCGCATCGCTGCTGCCACCAGCAAGTCCGGCAGCAACCGGAATCTGCTTATTAATAGCAATATTTACCCCATATTCAACACCAAAATGTTGTTGCAATAAAAAAGCGGCCTTGTAGCATAAGTTCTCCTCATTAACCGGAATCGAACCGCCCTCGGCACTTAAAAGAATTTGTTTATCATCCCGTTTGCTAAATGATAAATAATCTGCAAGCTCAAGCGATGTCATAATCATCTCAACTTCATGATAACCATCATCACGTTTAAACAAGACATCCAATGTTAAATTAATCTTCGCATATGCTTTCTCGATAACTTCTCCCATATCGGCTCCTTAAATAAAACGCACAATCTATTCAAAATACCAATCGCGCACTCATCTTTGTTATTTTACCATTTCCCAAGCAGGTAGTGCAAGTGTCTGGACAGAATAGAGCAATAAAAAGTAATAATTACTTATTCCAAAAGAGTGTTGATATAAGCGACATTCTCAATTTTGATATAAGATTGTGCTTCCATTAAAACGGTCACTTTCGGACTGATTGAAAACGTTTGAAATTACAAAAAATCGGCAAAAGTTGTGATTGAGCGTATCTCGACATACGTGATTGAGCAAGTTTTGTCAATTTTTATGGAATTGCGAGCGTTTCTCAACAGACTGAGCAATAAAAAGCGACAATCGCTTCTTTATTGCCGCTCTTCCCCGCCATCAGTCATAAGCTGAATAGCCTTAAGTGGTGCTACCGGATTCATTTGCAACATCACTGAATCACCAAGATTAACGCGTTGCTCCACACTAACCGGAACCGCCAATCGCAAAGGAAAAATACTTCTGGTCTCAACCTCGAGCTCCAGTCCATTCACTGCCAGTACTCTGGCACCAACTTGCAAAACCGGCAAATCTTCAACCCGCAAGACCGCTAAATCATCTACAAATTGATAACTACCGCTAACCTCATCGTATTCAATAGCCAAGGTTCGCATCACCATAAACTCACTAATGCCAAATACATCCTCCAAGTAAATCTGCTTACCATTCTTTAAAGTAATAAAAAATGAAACCTGAACTTGAAAATCATTAATAACCCGGGCAGCGGTAATTGTTGCCGGAAATATTGGCCACGGACTATTCTGAGTTATCCGTGCCAGCACCCTCGCCTGACGGCGACGGCGATTATAATGAATTAACCATGTAACTGCCACCAAAATTACCAGTACAAAACCGATAATTAAAAGCACTTCATACGAACCAAACATCCAATCACCACCCTTACAACTTCATTATATCATGAGGTCTCCATGTTTTCGGGTGTGATTGCACTAAAAAACAGGTGGTCAAAACCACCTGTTCAAAACGCTATAATTGATTAATAAACGCTGCCAAGCGTTCTTCCGAAAGAGAAGAAACATTCTCCTTGCCACTCACCGGATTCCCCTCTTTTTTAGTCACCATCTTAATCACTTGTTTTTCAAAGAAATTCATCTTATCAAACTGATATTGCCCGCCCAAAAAGGCATACGCCTGAGCATGCTGCAACAACTCCGGATCAAAACTCTCGCGAATAAAATTCATACTCTCCTCATAATCACGCATACCGCAAACAAAAAAAGCAAAATCCTTTTGCAATAACAGGTCCCGCTTACTAAGCAATAAATCAGCAACTTCTTTATTCAATGAGCCGGCATAAATTGAAGTTCCAACAATAACTCGCTTTGCCGCTGCCAAATCCTCTGCCGAAAAATCCTTCACCGCACTCACAACAACTTCACCATCCAACTGAGCTGCCACTTTTTGGGCACAATCCTCGGTCGTCCCATACTTCCCACCATAAATAATCAATGAATCCATTCCTAACCGCTCCTTTCATTTATTGTAACATTTGTTTTTATAGAAAGCCATAAAAAGCGGCGTGCTCCATCGTGGCACGCCGCTTTTAAAAATTTCTCCCAAGACCTAGTTATTTACCGGAATAATTGTTCCGGGAAAGTTCTCATTAATATATTTTTGTGTTTCTGCAGAGTGCAAGACTTCATCAAGAATTTTGAACTCTTCTTTACCAGCATCAGCAGTACGAGTTACAACAACATTAATATAGGCGCTGTCTTCACCCTCTAAAATAATAGCTTCCTCTGCAGGTTTTAAGCCGGCATTAGTAGCAAAGCCACTATTGATGAACACTAAATCAGCCTCATCATATTGATATGTTTGTGCTGTCATTGCCGGGTCAACATCCATTTTAAATTGTAAATTTTTAGGATTATCAACAATATCAGCAAGGGTAGCATTAACCGGATCAACGCCATCTTTCAAAGTAATGACACCCTCTTTATCCAACAATGTTAAGATTCGTCCGTGGTCAGCAACACTGCTGCTGGTAATAATCAAACCGCCCTCTGGCAATTGGTCCAAACTGGTAATCCGTTTTGAGTAGCCGCCAATTGGTGCAACATACACATTGCTGGCAATACTAAAGTCATAGCCATTTTCAGCTATAGCTTTGTTCAGAAAAGGAATATGCTGGAATAAATTGGCATCGATATCGCCACCATCCAAAGCTTTATTCGGTAACACATAATCATTGAACGTTTTGATTTCAAGCTCAATTCCGCGCGCTTCAAGCTGAGGCTTGATGAACTCTAAAATTTGTGATGAGGCTCCGGCACTTGTACCGATAACAATCTTCTTGGTTTCTGGGTTTGTAGTACCGCCACAAGCCGCCAGGCTTACTGCTAATACTCCGGTTATAATAATCGCTAAAAACTTTTTCATATATATCTTCTCCTTAATCTTCTTTAGTCGCTAATGTGTAGTAAACATCAGCATAAATTGCAGTCGCTTGTAAAAGCGTATCTATCTCAATGAATTCGTCAATCTGATGAGCATTCTGCTCATCGCATGGCTTTAACGGTCCAAAACAAACCGCTCCCGGGAACCGGCGCGCATAAGTGCCGCCACCCGTGGTTTTCAATGGCGTCTCATCACCGGTGTGTGCCTTATATATTTGATGCAGCGTTTGCACAAACTCGCCTTTCGGGTCACTATAATGCAGCGGGTAGAAAGCCTCGAGCGAAGTGTTCAGCCCGAGTCGGCTGAATACTTCGCCAATTTTCTCCAAGCCAAGTTTGTCATCCCACCCTTTCGGATAGCGGATATTTAAACGGATATACAACTCGCCATCTGCATAGCGGACGATGCCGGTGTTTAAAGTTAAACTGCCCATTTCCTCATCATCACAAGCTATATCTAAGCGAACTCCGGCAGTATCCTGAGCAACAGTTTGCTGCAAGATATCAATCACCGGACTGCTGATTTTGGCGGTTTCAAAGAAGTCCAGCAAAATAAAGTTTGCGTTCAATCCTTCATGCGGTACCTTCGCATGCACCGAAATACCGGTTGCTTGCAGTTCCACTGTCTGCGCGTCATGCATTACTGCAACACCCTGCTGCCCGCGCCGTGCTAAGAACTTACGGTATTCAGTTGCCACTGCTTCGCTGTCACTGACATGCAAACGTACCGTTGCCTGATCCGGCACAACATTAGCACGTTCGCCGCCTTGCCAGCTGAGTACCGTATCATCAGCAACAGTTCCGGCAACATCATAAATAATAAAGCCTTTTTCTGCATAAGTCATTGGAAACTCACCATCAGGAACAATCGCATATTTAGGGTAATCACGATATTTGAAATAAGTATCCAAGCAGCGCCAAATACTCGTTTCTTCATCGCCACCTAAAATCAATTTCAACTTCTTTCCGGCAACTTCCGGCAAACGGCTAACAATCCGCAATGCCGCATAGGCAGCAATCGTGCCACCCTTGTTATCGTTTGAGCCACGTCCGTAAACCCGACCATTGTCGACTACGCCGCCAAACTGCGGATAACTCCAGCCCGGAGTTACCGGCACTACATCCAAGTGGCCAACAAAAGCAATCTCGTCGCCATCTCCAGCAGTAATTTCACCGGCGCAGTATTCGAAGTTTTCATGTTTGAAACCATCGCGTTCAGCAAGTGTGTACATGCAATCAAAAGCATCCCGGATCGGTTCCCCTAAAGGTGCATCTTTAGTAATCTTTGCCTCATCGTAAACACTGGGCACCTGCACAATAGTTTGCAAATCGGCAATGATTTGCTCACGGTCTTTTTCAACCAAATCTTGCCAAAACTCTGCACTTTTACTCATCGTTTTTCCTCCAAAATTCAATTTGAATAAATAAAAAACCTTCCTGTAAGAACAGAAAGGCGATTTTACTCAAAACGAATTCTGCTCTCATCTCCCAAAGAAGTACTTCTTTGCAGGAATTAGCACCTTGTACATTGTACAGGTTGCCGGGCATCATCGGGCCAGTCCCTCCGCCACTCTGGATAAGAGTATTTTTATTTATTAGACTCATGGTACTACAAAAGTTAAATTGCTGTCAAGGTTATTTTTGATTATTGGATAAAATTGTTTCAATCTGGTCAAACAGATTGAAAATCGCCTGCACATGCTCATTGACGACTGCATCATCCTCAATCGGATATGAAAACCGCTGATTAGAAATTATGCCATATCGCTGATACGCACGGCGCACATTCTCTTGGTTCAAAGCGCCGCCAACACGCTGCAATAACTGGATGTGCATATAGACATCTGCCAGTAAAGTAATAATGGTTAGCAGTTGGTCTTCACTATCATCACCAGTTAAGCTATCATCGAGCAAACGCCGACGTATAGTCCGCAATTGCTGCAACTCCGGAATAAACTGATGCAATGGCGATGGACTCGTCCCTTGCTTTCGCAGTAAGGCGGCAACATACGTTTGCATCTCTGCCAGCAGCTTGCCGGCCGCATCATAAAACACCGCATCGCTGCTACGCGCGCGCCGCCGATAAAAGTAAGAAACAACCAATGCTACTGCAACTCCGACTAGTGCTGCCGACAACCGGCTCCAAACATATTCAATTGGTGCCTGCATTGCGCCACCGCTTAGCAGCATGATAACAATAATGGCAATAATTGGTGTGAAGGTACGTAAAAATACATACCCGGCATACACACTAATGGCCACCCCTACAGGCACAAATAAAATATTCTCCGGCACCACAATATAAAAGAGCAAACCAATAATGCTACCGAGAATCGTGCCGACAATCCGTGAATTGCCGGCGCGAATAGTTTCCCGCCGAGTCAGCTGAATCGCAAACAAAACATTGAAAAACAAAAACATCGGGAATGGGAAGAAACCTGGTATCAGTAAGTAGATGATGCTAGCCAAGAGCATGCTGATAAAAAGCAATTGAGTCCCAGCATCAAAATATTTTTTCATCATAAGTCAGCCCCCCGCTCAATTAAGATTGCTTCCAAATAATGCCATTGCGCTTCATGGGCAAGTAATTGCTCAGCATGAAAAACATAGACATGATTATAATCACCGAGGCTGCAGGCGGCAATATCATGCGCCTCAAACTGAGCAATTAAATGTACCGGCAAACAATGTTGTTCGCGTAAAATTTGACGCAAGTAAAAATAACTTTCCTCAATCTCCAAAAGCATCTGATCATATTTTAAAATGTACTCATGGCTCAACTGTTGATGGTCCTTAATTTCAGCAAAGAGTTCCTGAAGCTGAACTAATTGCTGAAACAATGGTGTAGCATCAGTGACCACATTAGCAGCTGCATCTGCCCGGTATTGAGCAAACAAATCTTTGAATGCATGGTAGCTCATTTTAAACTGTTGCACTAGTTTCACTTGAATTCGCTCAGTTAAGACAACTGTGATGAAAGCATGGATAGCAATATCAACACCCAAGATCAAAAAGAACCACGGCTCAACATCCATTGAATAAGCAGCAATAACTAATATTGCCGGTGCCACGATTGAGCGACCAATGCCAAGAGCTTTCAAAGTGAAGATAAGTAATAACAACACGAATGGTAATGTTAGCATCCAGGCTTGCAACCAAAGCACCGCTGCGGTTGCAAATAAGATTCCCACCAAAGAAGTTTGCACCACTAAAATTGCTTGCTTGCGCGAATGTTCCGAAGACTGTTGGAAAATCAACAATGAAATAATAATGGTAAGCGGGAAGTAAGGTAAGGCGCCGGGAATAATTAAGTGATTAAGTAAAATCAGGCACGACAATAAAAAAGCATGCAGAATATGCACCCTCGCTAAATATGTCTGAGATAATCGTTGTAATAGCTTGCTTTGTTTCATTTTGTCATCCTTCCTCCTTCTATTGTACCTATTTTTAGCAAAAATTATTTAAAATATGCTGTAAAATGATATACTAATGAGGAAATAGTTAGGAGGCATATCATGTTTTTAGAAATTATTGCATTATCAGCACAGGATGTTGTCGACGCCGCTGCCGCAGATGGCGACCGGGTTGAACTTGTCAGCGACATGGCTGCTGACGGGTTGAGCCCGACTATCGAAACCTTGCGCGATGTCGCAACGGTAGCAACAATTCCGGTAATGGTGATGGTGCGTTTTCATAATCGCGATTTTATTTATAGTCAAGATGAACTTGAACAAATGGCGGCTTTCATGGACGAAGCTCGCAACTACAATATTGGCGGCTTTGTCTTCGGTACATTGAACACCGAACGTCAAGTTGACACTTATTCGTTGGAATACTTACTGGCTCATGCCGGCAATCTACCGGTAACTTTCCACCGCGCCTTTGATTGCGTCCGCGATCAAACCGAGGCTCTGGGGGTATTATTACGCTATCCACAAATAAAAACGATTTTAACCAGTGGCGGTACTCAGCCAATTGCTGAGAACATTGCTCACTTGCAACAACTTGAACGCCAAAGCAACGGACAAATCAAAATTCTTGCCGGCGGTGGCATTACTGCCGATAATTTACCAGCACTCAAAAATGCCGGTATCAAAAGCATGCACATTGGTTCGTTAGCTCGTCATTTCGGTGACTTCTTCGAAGCTATTGATATAGACTATGTACAAACTTTAAAAAAATAATGAACAGCAGGTTTCCACTCGGGAAACCTGCTTTTTTCTTTCTCCTGTGATACAATAAAAACACAAAGAGGTGGTCATTATGATTCAACAAGCACTCTTAGTTTTCGCTTCATTTTTCGCTATTATGAATCCCTTAGCCAATACCCCGATTTTCCTAAGTTTAACTGCCGGCGCCTCCCAAGCTGAGCGTAAAAAAATTGCTTGGCGTGCGGTGTTGGTAGCTTTTATCGTCTGTGTTGCCTTCTTTTTCCTTGGTAAGATTATTTTAGAACTATTTGGTATCACGATTCCGGCATTTCAAATTGCTGGCGGTATTATTATCTTCTCAATTGGTTTTGATATGTTGCGCAATAAAGGCTACAGTGCCAGTGTGCAAACTCCGACTAGCCTTGCAAGCGATGACCCCGACCGCAAAGATCGTTTGGATGTTGCTATTTCGCCTTTGGCAGTACCAATTCTTGCCGGCCCGGGAACAATTGCAACAATCATGAGTTTGTCAGCATCAGCAACTATTATGCAAAATATAATTGATTTGGTTATTTTTACAATATTGCTGGCAATCACCTATTTCTGCTTCATCTTCGGTGAGAAATTAGCACGATTTCTCGGACGCGAAGGGTTGAGTGCAATGACCAAATTAATGGGACTTCTGTTAGCAACCATTGGCGTGCAAATGTTTTTAACCGGCGCCGAAACTGTTATTAAAAGTCTTGGTTTTTAAGTATAAAAAGGCAGCCCCCGCCGAGGCTGCCTTTTACTATTGATTGATTTAGATTTTTTAAACAATATTTTCTCCTAATATTATTTTTGGCATCGTCGTCAAACACCGATTCCAACGTTTATAAAATTGCTCAATTCCAAGCTTCGATACTCTTGCATGTGTCGCCTCGTCTTCCGTTACCCAATACAAAACATAAGTTACCTTGCCGACATTCCTTGTAAGCCGAATCGGTAACTCTCCCGCTTTCACTGCATTGAAATCTTTTTGTCTGTGGGTGCGTTTGATATAGTGAACATCAATAACGCCATCCTGACTTAAATAAAATTCAGCCACCTCTTTCATCAACGCTTCAATTTCATCTGTTTTCGTTAATTTTGCTTCGTATATACATATCTCGTTAAACATAAAATACCTCCACAAATTCTAATTAATTTCATTATAACAGAAATTTTGGGGAAACCTAGAAAAGACTAAATCATGAAGGTTTAGTCTTTTCCTTTTTCATTAATCTCACTTAAAATACGAAGTACTACTTTATCATTCAACGCCTTATTTTCAAGCATAGGTGAGTGGCAAGCATTTTCAATGGCGAAGAACTCTTTTCGCGGTGCTTGTACTTCAGCAAAATATTCACGTGCCAAAGATATTGGTGTCTGCCAATCATTTTCACCTTGAATCGTAAAATATGGCACCTGATATTCGGTTCCGATTGTTGGCAAATCAAATTTCAGCAAATCATCAAAGAGCGGCGCCATCAGCGACGCAGCCTTCGTTTGTAAAAAGAAAGTTGCATCGTGAAACGAATAAAACGGTGAGCCGAAGGCAAGTTTAACGAGTTCGAAGCTTACCCCTGTTGAAAGTTTGTATTTAGCTTGAACCCCGCGCAACCGCATAATATTCTTTTTCATTCTTTCATCAAATTCATAGGTTGGATAGGGCAATAAACTTTCAAGTATCTGGATGTCTTTGCTGTTACCAGCTTTTTTTGCTGCTTCAAGAACTTTGTCATAACCAACTTGCTCATTATTAAACATATTCACAACCTGACCAATACCAATATAAGCAATGATATCGTGCGGATATTTAAGTGCTAATTGCGATCCTAATACTGAACCCCATGAATGACCCATAATAATAATTTTATCTTTATCATATTTAGTCTTTAAATAATCAATCATCGCTTTGCCATCAGCCAACATCTGCTCCATAGTAATTGTTGGCGTTTTTTTATCCCGGTTGCGAAAATAAGTTTTGCCGGCACCACGCTGATCCCACTGCACCACGGTAACTTGCTTCTCCCATTCCAGCTGAAAAGCATTTGCAAATGGCAGCATTGGACTTCCGGGTCCGCCATGCAAGAAAATCATAACCGGATTATTTTTATCATGCCCGCGATGATAAAAATATTGTTCAATACCATTTAGTTCAACATACTCACCATAATCAACAGCCTTCTCCCCAGTCAGCCGAACTTGGCGTCTATTATTCCACTTCCAAACCTGGTACGCAATCAAAATAACTAAAACAATGACTACTAATGCAATCAAAATACCTAACAAAATTTCCATATTATGCCTCCTTCGCTCCATGTATTAAATAGCCAACAATGCCATCAATCAAAATGCCCATCGAAATCTCTGCTGCCCGTCGCTCAGCAATCAACTGTTCCAGCGGAATCATCTTATTGTTAACCTCCATTACCTTATGCGCCATAAAATGCAAACAGCTAATCATATTTGACCACACCAGCAAATCATAGTTTTCCTTGTCTAAACCGAACATTTCAAAAGTCTGAGAAAAATACTCCTCCTCAAGGAGCTTTTTCTCTTCAAGTTTTTCCACCGGCAATTTGCGAAACAGCCAAAGTAAATCCTCAGTGCTCACAAACAACACCAAACTATCCTCTGCCAAATAAACCTCACGAATACACACCCGCAACTGCTCTTCCAAATCCAGCTCCCGCTCACGCACAGCTTTCATTTTATCAAACAGCGCCGCCTCGTCACGCTTAATCACCTCAAAAAAGCATAGTTCCTTCGAAGCATAATAAGTATAAAATGAACCCTTGCTCATCCGCACCCCGGCAACAATATCATCAACCGTCACCCGCCGGAGTCCCTTCTGACGAATCAACTCCATCGTCACCTCATAAATCGCATCGCGCACCTGCGTCCGCTCTACCTCACTCACTACTTTCGGCATTATTTCTCACCTCGGTTTTATTTTGACCAAAATACCATTAATAGTCGTTATAAATTATATGATACTCTTTTTCTTTTGGAAGTCAAGAAAAAAAAGCGCTGGTGTGCTCATCACAACGGCGCTTTCAAATTCCTCCCAAAAGTTATGCAGTTTTCAATTTCTTGCGGATGGAATTGATAGCCATCATGGTAAATGATACGACCGGTCCGATACAGATAACGCCAAGGAAAGTTCCGATACCAAATTGGGCACCCATGATGATTCCGAGAACGACCAAAGTTAAATCCAAAGCAATACGAACGTAACGGATATGAAACTTCGTTTTTTCTGCAAAGAAGGTCATTAGACACTCCAATGAAGAACCACCTAAATTAGCTGACAGGTAGATACCGATACCAATTCCTAAAAGCAATGGCCCGATAATCATGTCCAGATATGCAAACTGATAGATTGGTGCCAGGGTTACATCTCCAATGTTGATAATATTGATAAAGAAACCTATACCCAATCCATTGATAATGCTACCAATGCCTAAGTGTTTACGTTCCAGAAAAAACATAATCCCAATAACTACGACCGAGAATAATTGGCTGGCAGTTCCAAACTCAATTGGAACATAATTCATTATCCCTAATAAAAATGTACTGATTGGGTCAACACCCATGCCGCCCATTAAGAAAAACTTGATGCCGACAGCAGAAACAAACGTTCCGCCAATTACGACTAAGATGCGCAAAGTTAGTGATAAATATTTGTTCATCAAAAAGAAGCCTCCAAATTTAAGAACCGCCATTGATATGCCAAGCGCTCCTTTGATGTCATGTAAATTCATTATCCCAAATGAGGGAATTTGTGTCAAGTATGTCTCTATAAATTATATGATGTATATAATTGCTCCTTAACTTTCAACACTTTTTGGGGATTTACATTTCTAATTATTTCGGCAAGATCATTATTGTAAAAGAAATCAGTTTGGTAGATTTCTCTAGAAAGTTCACTGTCAGCTATAGATAAAGCAATTGACACATCCGTTCTCTTAAGCAGCTTACCACACTCTGCTGTTAAAGCTTTATGGTCAAAAGCATTTTTTGTGTACATAGTCATATTTTTCATTGAAGCACTTACCGGAAGGTATGGAGGATCTAAGTAGATAAATGATTTATTTAGATCCTCATCAGAAAAATTATTCAAAAACTCGATATAATCTTGATTATAAAATTGAACATTTTCAATTAATCTTTGAATTTCATCAAAATTACTCTCATTAAAATATATTTTTTCCCTCTTCCCAAATGGAACATTAAACTCTCCTCTACTATTTACTCTGTATACTCCATTAAATCCCGCTTGCATTAAAAACCAAAAGATACATGCACTTTCAATATTTTTATCATTAAAAGTATTATATCGTTCTCTTTGCAAATAGAAGAATTCAGTCTTTTCTTCCATATTCAAATTGCTGTAATATTCGATTATCTCTTTAAGTCTATTTTTTAGTTGGGCTCCATTTTCTTGTACTTCTTTATAGAAAATTATAATATCAGAGTTAAAATCATTAACATATATCGTATCAAAGTTTTTATATTTTAACACATTGCTCATAACAACGCCCGAACCTAGGAATGGTTCAATATATATATTCTTCGTGTCGAATGTTTCTAACATTTCTATGAGTAATTTTTTTTTTGATCCAGCCCATCTAAATATTGGCGACAAAACTTTTTCGCTCACAAAATTCACTTCCTTATGTTGTTAATATTTTAAATAGCTTCGTGTATTCTTCAAGTATTCTGTCTGCTAAATCGTTAGTACGAACATCAATATCTTTTGCCGAAAAAGTATTGTCATATTTACTTAAAAAATCTTTTACATTCCCTATCGAGCTTTGTTCATTATATTTGACTATTTTCCTTTCAATAGGGTATTCTCCAAAATCATCATGAGTTACTAATAAAATATTTCCTAAATTGAATCTATTAGTTATTGTGTCATCAGATTGGCAATGGATATGTTCAATAAATTCTTGATTGAAATCATTAAATAATACTTTAAAGATCCCTCTTGCAATCTTCTTTTCTTTTTTAGCTTCATCATTTATTTCCATTTCCAATAAGCTGGCTTTAATTTGTGCTAATTCTCCCTTTAAGTAAATATTTTCGGTGAACTTTTTAATTTGACTTGAAATATTTTTGGGGGTATAGTTATCACTTATTTTTTTTGCTAACCCATAAATCTGAATACCATATGCTGAAGGACTTTTATTAATTATTGAATAAAATAAATTATGTATAACAATAAATCTAATAAATGTCTGGATTTTTGGTGATTTAGGGTAATTACTTAACATTGAAACCAGCACATTTTTTTTTGATTTTGGCACATATAAAAGGCTAAATAAAAGAATATCAAATTGTTTCACACTCAAAGATTTTATAATATCCCAGTCGCTACTGATCACATTGATTCCAGCATCAATAATATCTTGATTAAATGGTGAAGCGATTGGCAATCTTTTTATTGATTCATATAATCTATATGGAGCAATGTCACCAACAGAACGTGTAAGTAAATCAAAAGTCGTAGTTGCAGTATCTTCATCGTTGACAGTATTCAAGATATCCTCAAAAACCTTTGTTTTTTCTTTTGGAGGTGCACCGGAAAATACTATATTCTTTCTAAGTTGCCACATATCCTTTATATAATTTTCTGTATTACCTTGTAGAATGCCCACCATATCGCCCCAAGTCTCCTTAAATATGTCTGCATTATCAGCTTCGGGAAGTAAAAATTTAAAAAGATGACTCTTTATTATTGCATCCTTAGAGAGTGGAATCCCTTTAGTATTTAAATCTATAAAGATTTCATGCGCTTTACTTTCTTCATCAAATGTAATCAGAACTAGTTTAGTATTTTTAAAATTTTCGATTATTAAAGTAAGAATACCTGGTTCCTCTTGCTTCATCTTTTTTAATAAAGTAACCAGACTCTCTAATCGTTTGTTTTCGTTTGCTAACTTCATTGTTTCTGGCATTTCTCCAGATAACATAAATTCAATAATATTGTTGTGAGCTGCTTGCGCTCTCATCTCAAGCTCCACTTTTACTTGACCAGTATTTGTAAAAATAAGTTTATTATCAACACATTCAGGTTCTAGCTTATAAACTGCAATGAGTAGTAAGAATATACTGATAAAACGTTGTTGTCCATCAATTACATCATATTTTATTTCATTATCGTCACTCTTATCTACTAACACAATATTACCAAAATAGTGATAATTATTAGAACTTGCGCTGACTATATCCTCAACAAGTTTTTTAACCTCTTTGTTAGTCCACGCGTATTCGCGCTGATATCTAGGAATAATATATCTGGTCTCTTTCGAAAAAATTCTTTCTATACTTCTATCTTCTGCTTTCATTAATATATACCTCTCTTTATCTTCCCCGTTACTATAACATATCCACTCTGCATAATCTACTATTAAAAATATGTAATCATCAGATTATATAGTTTATCATTTTTGAAAGTATTACTATTCCATGATTCTATATTATAGTCTTTGTACCCCTCAACAATAAATGACTCCAGTTTTTGCATTAGCTTAACTGTTACTTTTTTATTTACAAACTCATCTTCGAATTGTTTTAAAAAGATTGATTCTATTCTGCTAAGAGCATTAGAAATCCTATCAATTATCTCCTCGGAATCTTCAATTGTAAGTTCTTTTGTATTTATATCTATCTTTTGTATTTCAATCAATATCTTTTCATTTTCACTTCGAATAAGTTTTGTGAATTGAAGAATATCACTAATAAGTTCATAAGCACTATTTCTGTTAAATTTCTCTAAATAATCAATCTTTTTGGTTTGCAAAACATCTCTAACTATGTCAGCATCTATCATATTATTAGGTATACCATCTTTAGCCATGATTGCAACAATCAGCGCTTTTATATAGTAGTCACCATTTCTGAGAAAGACATCCAGTGCTCTATAAAATATATCATTTTTCAATATAGTATTATTTTCAAAGTCTTTTGCATCAATTGATTCTGTAATATTTTTCTCCCATAATAAGTATGAACCAATGATATTGATATATGGACTGCGCCCCCTCTCATACTCTTCTTTTTTATAAAAAATCTTTCTTTTAACATCATCTCCAGAATATTCCAGTAAGCTATGCCCAGCACTTGCTCTTGATGCGCCAGGCTGTTGTAATATTAATGCTTTATACATTTTGGCAAAGTCTTCAACATACATAGACTTTCCGATTTTGTTTTCGCCTCTTCGTTTAATATATAGACCCAAATCAACAAGTTGCTTCCGAACATCTGAAACAATTTTGTTATTAAACATTATATCTGAAAGTTTAACTTCTTTTTGTCTATTTAATGACACAGTTATTTTATTGCACAAATCAACGCTCTTATTTTGATCTAGCTTAATAATACGAACCAATACCGTCGCTTTCTTATAGTTATCTATTTTATCTAAAACATCCTTGTCTTGGCTCAAATTATACTCATTCAATCTTTCGATATACCATTTACTTGCTATTGTTAATGTTTGTGCCCCATTTATTATAGAAAAATTTTGAATCTCAATACTATTAGTGCGTTGGATCTTATAGTCATTTGCAATAATAACTATTCCATTATTAAAAAACCAAAAATTTTCTGGCTCATTTTCAAGAGTATTTTCAATAGAATTATCTACATCCAATTTATCTTTCAAAATAAACTCCCTAACATTATGAGTAAACAAATTATCTCCAAATTTTAAGTATAATTTTGTGAGGGTACTCATTGGCATATTGAATACATAACTTTCAATATCATTTTTTTCATAATACAGTTTATCAATCCTAGTTGTAATTTCTAATTCATAAAAAGAATTACTAATTTTTTCAAATAAATACTCAACATTCCCGCGCCTTTTTTCTAATAATCTTTTTGCTTTTATTAAATGACTCCAATCATTAGTCAATATACAGATATGATAACTCCTTTTATGTCCATTTTTCTCAATTAAATCATCAATTTTAGTAAAGGTTTCAGCTATTATCTCGTCTTTATAAAAGAAAATATAATAATTAATTGTTTTATTTTTGTTATCTTCTGATTCCACACAATAAAAAGTCTGTTTTTCTGAATAAAATTCAATATTATTTATAGTAATATGTGAGTTTATCCACTCCATCACTAACTTATCTTCCATCCTCTTATTCATAATATATCTCCTCAAAAATTTTATTGATTTCTTTTTTTATAAGTCTTATTTCAGTATCATTTTCTATCTTAACTGACTTATCAACCTTTTTGATTATGGTTTCTACCTTAGGATGAAACAGCTCCATATATATATTTACATTATTTAGTCTACAATTATAAATTTCTAAAAGAATATTTTTCATGTACACAAATAATAATATTAATTGTTCCTCAGTACTTATAACCTTTCCGATTTGTGGAATACTGTATTCAATATCATCTAAATATTTCTGCAACAAATTTTCTATTTGTCGTAGTATATCATCCTCCGCTTCATCATAAATAGCGTCTAATTCTCTTTGGAACAAGTCAAACGAAGCATCAAGCTCATAGGCAAAGTTGATTTTCAAATCTACATTGCTTTTCTCAGTTTGTTCCTGTATCCACTTGACCATATTTTCAGTTTCTGGATAAATTGTTCCTTTATGAATACCGAATAAAAATTGTAAATCTTCTAAAATCTCTTTCTTTTTATCTGTATTAATATATATATGTTTATAATGTGCAGAATCAATCGGTATATAATTCATCGATGGGAAGAGAATAAAGCCACCATATTGTGAGACAACTCGTTCATTCACCTTAGAATGAGATAGTATTTTTACATTTCTATTAAAAAGTGGCATATCTAAAATATTATTATTCGAGATAATATTCTTATAAAAACTTTGTATTTCTTTAGCACCTGGATTAAAAATCTTTGGGAAATTAAATACAAATACATGTCCAAGATTATCTATCCAATTATTTAAATTAGTATTATCAAAACCAAACTCACACGCAAAATATAGAGCAATTAAACAATTATACGATATATCTAACAATCTGCTTCCAAATCCGCCATGTTGAGCTTGAATCGCGCCTTCTAGAAAATCATCTTCCCTATGCTGTCGTAAAATATTATAAGTTTTTAATTGATAAAACAGTTCCTGTTCAAAAGTGTTACTTATATTTAATTGTCCATTTCTAAAAATATTTGGTTGCATAGGAATATCAAACGTTTGCGCCTCACCTCTGAATAAACACATTTCTTGATTTACTCGATAGTTGCTACAAATATCTTTTATCACAGCAATATATTCTTGAACCGAAGAAATAATCGGTATCTTATATTCACTGTTTGACAGTTTAATAGCTAATAAAAGTTGATCATTAATTTCTTCTTTCGTTGTACAATCATCTAATAAGGTTATTATGAGTTCAAATTTTTCTTTCCTTATCCCAGTTAAAGCATATTCAGAAATAATTGTTTGAATCATTTGTATTATTTGTGCTTTAATGTTTTTATTATAGTTAAACCTTACTTCTTCACAAAGAAGATTTAACTCCTTAATATATTTTTTCATACCACTACATCCACCTACAATAATATAATTATATTATAATATTTTATATAGTGAAAAACTAGAGTATTTATTTAGAATACCTACCGAAATTCGATGAAAATTGCGCAAAACTAAAAGAGAGAACAGTTAAACTGTTCTCTTTTTCATCTTCCCATCCAGCGTTTTACAAATTGTACTATCTCCCAAATAATAAAACCGGCAATGACGAAAAATAGTGCAAAGACTAGTAAGCCAGCCGATGCAATGATGCCATTTACCAACGCTGCTAAAATGTATTGTTGCATACTCTCTAATGCTACCCGTAAGTATGAACCAAAAATTAATAATACCAGACAAATTACAAAAACAACTGTCAGGGTAATAATAATCTTGGGTCCGATTCTTTTTTGTTGTGGTATTCGTTTAGCTTGGTACACCGGTTGTGCCTGAATGACAATCTCTTGTTCGACATAATCATTTTCAACTGGTGTATTGTATGATTGATATTCATAATCATTTTCTTCATTATCTATCTCTTTGTTAATACTATTTTTGCTCTTCAATTCTGAAGCGTCTTGATAAAGTTCCTCGATGACAGCAAACAATTCTGCTTGCACGACCATTTTTGATTGATGTTTGGCACTTAAATCTTTTGCTTTTTCCTCGAGATAATCAATTAATTCTGTCTTCTCCATTGGTAAAAAGGCAGCTAACTGATCGTATAATATATCGATTCTTTCCAGCACCTCATTACTCATCTTTTTCATCCTCCAAGAAGTAATTAATAATTGTGATTGAACGTTTCCATTCACTGCATTTTTCGACAAAATAAGACTGCCCGCGGCGACTGATTGTATAATACTTCCTCATGCGTCCCTCCGCATCCTCCATATAGGAGCTGATATGTCCTTGTTCTTCCAATCGCTTTAAAGCAGAATATAGCGTTGCCTCTTTAATGACATACTGTTCTTTTGATTTAATCTCAATTTCTCTTGCAAGCTGATACCCGTATTTATCATCTTCAAGAAGTAAGGAAAGCAAGATAATATCAATATTACCGCGAATTGTATCGCTACCGATTGGTTTCATATGATATTACCTCCTTTACTTATTAAGACATCTACCCTTATTTTAAAGAGAAAGAGAATGTTTTGCAACATTCTCAATGATTTTTTGCTTATTAATAAGTAAAGTTGCTAGTAATTGTTTATTATTGAACTTCAATTTCTTCGATTGTTTGGAAGATAGCATTAGTTACAATTAACTTTCCGCCAGTTCCTTCGGCTACTTCATAAACAACGGTTCCTTGAACTCGGTCTCCTGGAGCTAGTTCGCCTGATTTAAAAGAATCATCTCTTGTGTTCATTGTTTGAGTTAATTCAACACCATCGGCATTTTTAAATTTAAAGTAGAATGTATTATATGGTAAAGCTTTGTCTTGTTCAGTATTGTTAACCGCTTCAACAGTTAATACTAAATATTCTTTTCCATCACTTGCAGTTTGAAAACTTGTCAATTCTTTTGTACGTTCCGTACTCAATACTGTATATGTTAACTCAGTTGGTACCTCTTGTTTTTGTTCTTCGGCTGCAGGTGCTTCTGTTGAACCTGTACTTCCGCTTCCGCATGCTGCAGTTAATGTTAACGCACCTACTAACGTCAACGCAATAAAAATTTTCTTCATACTTTATTTCCTCCTAATATTACTATGTCTCTAATACTATGACAGACATAGTATGATGTTCTTCTTTATTTTAGAATAAAGCGTATCTAATGTCAACATCTTTTAAGTGAAATAATTTAAAAATAGTTTTATCCGTAACTTAATGTTTTTTCACAAACCGAAAATCCCCCGATAATTGCCGAAAAGAATTGCTGTTTTTGCCATTCTCCCTTATACTTTAAAGTAAGGAGATGAATGCTATGAAAAAGTTTGCTTATATTTTTGACTCAACCATACGTATCGATCAGGCGGACATTGACGCTTATAATATTTTTATTCAACCACTATACGTAATTATTGATGGTAAGCCATATCGCGATACTATAGATATTACTGCTGAGGACTTCTATCAAAAACTGAAAGATGGTGCTGAGCCTACAACTTCACAGCCATCTGCCGGTGATTTTGTTGAAACTTATGAAAAGATTAAAGCACAAGGCTACACTGATGTATTAGTCTTTACCATTTCAGCGAAGCTAAGCGGAACGGCGCAAGCAGCTAAAAGCGCGGAATCATTAACTGACGGTCTTACTGTCCATATATTTGATACCGGAACAACTTCATACCTGGCCGGATTATGTGCCTTTGATGTCGTGAAATTTGCTGAAACAACTGATGATTTAGATGCTATCCATGCTTTTGCAGACGATATATTTGGCCGAATTGATATTCGTTTCTATGTTGACTCATTAGAAGCTTTGAAACGCGGTGGCCGGATTTCTTCATTCCAAGCGGCAATCGGAAGTTTATTACAAATCAAACCAATGATTCGCCTTGTTGATGGTGAGCTCGATAACTACAGTAAAGAGCGAACCAGCAAGAAAGCCGTAAAAGCAGTTATGGAAGATATGCGCAGTGTTGGCCCATTTGAAAAAGTCATTTTACTGCACTCAACTGATCCAGGTATCATTGAAGCATTAACTACAGCATTTGAAGCTGCCTACCCGGGCGTTGAATATCAGTTAGCACCGCTTTGTACGGTGATTGGTGTCCATACCGGCCCATATGTTGGTGCACTTGCTGTTGTGACCAAAGATAAACATGAATAAAAAGCGAAAAACGCTCGTTGCGACAACGAGCGTTTTTTTAATTTCTCCAACTTACAATTTATAGAATAACAGACTGCCTTTACTCCGCAGATAAAGGGACATGCCACCAGCAATGACTGCGATGATTAAGCTGCAAACTAAAGCCGCAACCATCATGTTGACTAGCAAGCCAAGCGCAATATAGACACCAATAATCACCAGCGCCAGCAACATATTGCACAGCATTGCCAAACCAACGCTTGCGCTCTGTTTGACTGCATGCATCTGTGACTTCCAGTTAAATTTCGGAAACCATAAATTCATAATTAAACCTAAAAGTCCAACCATAACCGTGAATAACAGCATGGCAATAATAAACCCAATTGTTTCAGCAATGCCAATCTGACAAACAACTCCAGCGATAACGCCATCGATAATAATAAATGGAACGGTAACCGTAAGCTGCAATAATAGTTTACTGATGGCAATTTGATTAAATGACAGTGGTAAACTTTTTGGAATCCATAAAGAGTTGCCTTCAAGCGAAATTGATGGTGCAGTGGTACAAGTCAGGGCCAAACAGAACCCGAATATACCGACAACAATCGGGAACATAAATGCACTAAAATCAAGCGGTATTTCCATGAGTGACGCAAGTTGTGCCGGGCTAACAAAAATCAATGAACCAACAAACAAAGTTAATAAGATAACACCAATTGCCGTATTCATAAGATAAGCTTGTGAAGAAAAGTATCCTCGCAACTCTTTTTTATAAAGTGCCTGAATTGGTGAACCAACACTTAGGCTTTTCATCTTATAGTCAGCACGACTATAATGCTCACTCATACTGCTATTAATACTACGGAAAAATTTAGCAAAGACCCAAACAAAAATGACGAAAACCAATGCCGAGATACCAATGAATAAAATGTAGCTCATTACATCGCCATGCGCCAGCGCATTAACAAACCATTGTGCCGGGAAGTAATACGCCATTGTTTGATTAATCATTGTTAGTGCAGCCATAATATCATCACCGGAGATATTAACGGTTTGCAGCAAAAAGCTGCCAGCAACAATCGCGGTTATTAATATACATGAGCCAATAATCAAAACCAAGTTCCCGGCACGAAAACGTGAAGCAATCATCCCTAATAAGAAAGCAAATAAACTACCAACCAACATCGGAATAATCGGTACAAAAAGCAACATGATAATTGCCATTACGTAGAACAACGGTCCGCTGCCAGCAAACACACCATAAGCAATAACCATTGGCACCGAAAACACCAACGACAACAAACTATTTGAGCCATACAACATGACAAACTTACTGCTTAAAATTGACTGAAAACGCAACGGAAAAGCCATCATAATGTCAAAATCTTTCAAATTAAACAAAAACCCCGGGCTCTTATAAATACTAAAGAACAAAGCCACTAACGTCGTTACCAGCATTGCCAAAACTAACTCTGTCTCCAGCATATTATATTGAGCCAATAAATATGCTGTCCCAAACGCCGAAGCAACTACAAAAGGCACCACAAATAAAGCCAACAATGCCAGCCCAACCATCGCCCAGATGGCGCGGCTGCGATGCGCACCGCCGCGCCGCAAACTATTTAAGCTGTAGTTATGAATAAAGCTGATTTTTACCAACTGCCAAGTTTCACTGATGATCGTGTTCATGGTCTACCAACTCCAAAAATAAATCTTCCAGCGAGCTATCGCCGCGTACGGTTTCCATATCACCACTTGTTACAAGTACACCTTGATTGATAATCGCAATTTTATTACATAATTTTTCAGCCACGTCTAACACGTGGGTGGAAAAGAAAATTGCACCGCCGGCGGCACAAAGTTCACGCATTTGTTCTTTTAGCAAATGCGATGCTTTTGGATCCAAACCGACAAATGGTTCATCTAAAATAAGCAATTTAGGTTTATGAATAAACGCTGAAATCAACGCTAACTTTTGCCGCATCCCATGCGAAAATGAAGCGATTGTATCACCTAAATTAGCGGTTAATTCGAACATGTCACTATACTTTTTGATTTCAGCTTCACGTTCAGCTTTGCTGATATGAAAAATATCTGCAACAAAATTAAGATATTGAATCCCGGTTAAGTTTTCATACAAATCCGGATTATCAGGAATATAAGCCAATTCCCGTTTACATGCAATCGGATCGGTTTTTATTGAATGACCATCAATATAAATCTCACCTTGCTCAAAATCCAAAATTCCGGCAACACATTTTATTGTTGTTGTTTTACCGGCACCATTATGTCCAATAAACCCATAAATATCACCAGCTTGAATATCCAGAGATAAATCATTGACAGCAACTTTTTCATTTTTATATGACTTCGTTAAATGCTCTATTTTTAGCACAAGTCTCACCTCTAACTCTATGATTAAATCAAGTATACACCCGCCTATCTAGATAGTCAATAGATATTTAGGCAATTGTCTAAATATATACTTCTTAAAAAAACCCAACCATTTTACTATGGTTGGGTTTTCTATTTCTCTTAACGACTAACGTGAATCTCAATGTGGGTATTCATGCCGACATATTCGCTGTATTTCGACATCCAGACGATCGTTCCTTTTGGTTCGCTTGAACTAACGTATTTAATCGTATAGGTTATATTGGCATTTTTCGATTTAAAGTTGAAGAAATATGCCGGTATTTCATTTTCCTGGCGCCCAATAAGATTTTCGATATAAGGTTTGCCAAGTGAGTAATATACTTTTACTGTTTTGTCTGTACCAGTCAGGTATGTACCGCTGGATTCTGATTGCCAGATTAGCTCACCGAATGGTGTATTCTCACTGTATTCAGTGACAACGATGACTTGCAAATCATGCTGGCTGCCAAGTTCGCCGGCGGTTTCTGCGGTTGCATTACCAAACCAAGGCACTACTGATGCTTTACCAACAGATACAACAACCGTCATCTTATCTTTTTTAGCGACTTTTTCACCGGCTTTTATACTTTGTGAAACAATCATTTCTGCCGGCACAGTATCTGAAGATGCTTCATCATAAGTCATCTCAATCATATTGGTTTTTGCCCAAGCTTCAACTTCAGCTTTTGATTTATTGGTAAAGTCCGGAACTTCAATATTCTTTTCAAAGACTTCCTTACCTTTTGACATATAGATGCTTAAACCGTCAGCACGAGTATAGGTGGCTGCAGTTATATTCTTATCTTTAAATTCCATTTTAAGATATGTTCCTTTCGGAACATTTTCATCAAACTGTTCAACAATCTTTACATTTTCAGCTTTATTGCTATCAACCCAAGCCTTCACTTGGGTGGTATTCATTTTACTGAAATCCGGTAGTGCAATGCGTTCGTCCGGATCGGCACCTTTACTGACCTGTACTTTGATTACTGAGCCTTTTTGAATATTGCTGCCCTCAGGAATATCCTGGCTGACAATCATATTTTCATCTTGTTCAATACTGAACACCATTTCGGTTTCAACTTCAATATTGTTTTTCAGTGCCCAAGTCTTCAGTTCACTAACCGGTGTCCCTACAAAATTTTTCACTTGTACTTGGTTAAAGAATAGGAATGCTAAGAATGCAAGAATACAAACCAGTACTGCGCTACCACCAATAATTCCATAACGAATCATTTTCTTTTTATGGTAACTCTTATCAATTTCAACTTCTTCATCGCGGTCGTCACGACGGCTAGGCTCAGCCTTACGGCGTCGTGACGTTTCCGGTACCGGCTTCAATGCGCGCGCCGGAATAATGACCGGAGCAACTTCTTCCTCATCATCACTATCATCATCAATGTGATCAATAGCAACTGCATCTTCAACCGGTACTTTACTTTCTATTGGTTCTTCTGCCGCAACTTCACTTTCAAGTGGCTCAGTAGCCGAGTCTTCTTCTGCGGGTTCGGTTTCAGTTACTACTTCTTCAGGTGACTCGTTTTCACTTGCTTCATTAGCCGCTTCATTAAGTTCTTCAGTTATTTGTTCTATTTCATCCTCTACAAATGCTTCTTCTAGCTCTGCTTTTGTTTCTGCTTCATGTTCTGCGTCCAATAACTTATCATAATTATCTTTACTAAACTTACTTAAAAAATCACTCATCGATAGTCATGGCGCCCTTTCGTAATCTAAGTGTCACATCTGACTGCTCAGCAATTTCACTTGAATGGGTAACCATAATAACGCATTTTCCATGTTCATGGGCAAGAGTTTTGAAGATTTCAATAATTTCATTTTCCATTTCTTCATCTAAGTTTCCGGTTGGCTCATCTGCTAAGATTAAATCAACGTTAGTAGCTAATGCACGGGCAATCGCAATCCGTTGCTGCTCTCCACCAGATAGTTTATTCACCAGACGGTCAGCCTTAGTTTTATTGATGCCAATGTAGTCAAGTAAGTTATAAGCAACTTCTTTCACATCACTAGGAATTTTATTTTCTGTAACATTCATCGCAACCATAATATTTTCAACCCCGGTTAAATACGGAATCAAATTATATGATTGAAAGATAATTCCAACATCATTGCGGCGATATTTTTCGTAGCCAATAGTCGCTATATCTTCGCCTTGGAATAAAACCTCACCTGATTTTGGCGTATCTAAACCGCTCAGTAATGATAGAAAGGTTGTTTTCCCTGAACCTGAATGACCTAAGATAGTATAAAATGTTCCCTTTTCAAACTCACAGTTAACATCGCGCAAAACAAAACGCCGTGTGTCACCATCTTGGTAAAAATAACTTAAATCTTTGGTTGTAACAAATTTGTTTTCCATTTCATTCGCCTCCTTACATCATTATCTTTCGCGGATTTAATCGTAGTATATAGAGAATTGGTATTAATGTTGATACAACAACTGTGAGTGAGCCGACGCCGTAGAACAACAAAATTGTTGTTGGGTCAAGGCTTACAGAATAGCTGTCAGCAACTTCTTCACTTGAAACTGATGATCCATAACCTAACCATTCAAGGTTGCCGCCGTAATAGCTACCACCTTGTTCTTGTTCAGCAATCATTTGGTTTTGTAACATCGTTGATGAGATCGACTGGGCAATCATGTTGCCGCTGAAGAGCGACAATGTGATTGCTACTAATGCAACGCTGAACACCTCAATAACAATTTGGCCAATAACTTTTAGGCGTTTTTCACCCAAAGCCAAATAAACACCAATCTCGTGCTTACGGTCGCGCAAGAATAAAGTCACCAACAAACTTAAAATAATCAGTGAGGCCGCAATCGCCACCACCAAAATTATCCCGGCAATCCATTGAATCGTTTCTAATGGGCCAGCAACCGCTTTATAGCTGTCACTGCTTAATTCTACAGTGTAAAGCTCAGGAATCAGCGCAGATGCCTCGGCGCGAAACGCCTCGCCCTCTGCCGGATCATTTAAAATATATACCGGTTGGTAAAAGACTGTATTCGGCATCGCTTGGTCCGGATAATCAGCATTCCAATTCTCTGACTGGAATTCTGATGCCTTAATGGCTACTTTGTTTGGTGAATAAATCATGTTCTGTTTTTCAATATTCATATAATCGAAGTCCATCTGACCATTTTTACTCTCAGCCTTCACTTCAATTTTTGGCTCAAAAATACCAATAACTTCTAGGTCATAACTTTCAACTTTTTTAGGAGCCGTTGTATCTTCTCCGGTACTATCATAGACTGCTTTAACATCACCATAATAGTTATTATCTAAAGTAATTTTGTCACCAACTTTTAAATCATTCAGTTCAGCTAACTGTTTACTGATTAAAACAACCTGGCTGCCATTTTTCACTTCTGACTCGGTAAACACTCGACCATCTGCCAGCGTTGCCTGCCCAGACTCAATTGCCAGCATTGGTGCATACTCTATCCCATAAAGTGAAAAATAAGTATCTGTGCCCATGCCGCCATAAACAACTCCGCCATCTTCGCTTTCAACCCGTTTCAAGGTCTTGCTTGATAAACCAGCCATTGCCGAATAGTCAAAATACTTAACTTGTGGCAAGGCAGCAACAGCTTCCATCTCAGCGACTGTCAATGATGGTGGTGACTGATCACCCAATGCTTCCCAGTCAATATTCTGGTAATCAAGGCTGAGTGTTGCTGCGGCACCAAGCTGACTGCGAATTGATTTCTCAGTATTGGCAACTGCCTGTTGCACTGAAATTGCGCCGGCAATAATGTTCCCTAAAATAAAAATAAGTATCAACAAAATAACCGATTTACCTGGTCTTCTGACAATACTTAGCATCGCCCGTTTAAAAAAATTCATACACTTTCCTCCCATATACTCTACTAACATTATCATACTTTATTTCACATAAACATACTAGTTACAATTTCGTAATATCGGAGAAAAAGAAAATAGGCGGACCCAAGGTCCGCCTAATAGAGTGATTGAAAACGATTGAAATCGTAGGAAATGGATAAGAGCTGTGATTGAGCGTATATAAACATACGTGATTGAGCAGATTTTATTCATTTTCTTAGATTGCGAGCGTTTTACAACACTCCATTATTTTGGCAATTTAATCAAAAATCGAGTCCCCTTCGGCTGATTATGAACCGCCTTAATTGAGCCATCATGACTCTCAACAATCCAAGACGCAATCGAAAGTCCTAATCCGCTGCCACCCTGAGCACGACTGCGTGCCTTATCTTCACGATAGAAGCGATTGAAAATTTGTTTTAAGCTCTCATCACTGACACCAACGCCAGTATCAGCAATACTGATTTCAATTTTACTATCCTTTTTAGCGGTTTCAATAGTAATACTGCCTCCTGCCGGCGTGTATTTAATCGCATTATCCAAAAGAATAATAATTAATTGCTGAATTCTAGCTTTATCGGCATGAATCATCAACTCATCGGCCATATCAAAAGTGACCGTTTTCTCTTCAGCTTCAGCAATATCAGAGTAAGGCATGGCAATATTGCGAATAACTTCATTGATATTAAATGACTCTTTTTCTAACTCTGTCTGACCTGACTCGGCGCGAGCTAAGGTCAGTAAATCACTTGTCAGCTTCGCAAGCCGGCGCACTTCACTCAATGTAATAGCTATTGCCTCACTCTCGTTGATAATCTTTTCATTTGGCTTAGTCAGCAGCAACTCTTGTTTGTTCTGAATAACCGTGAGCGGCGTGCGCAGCTCATGCGATGCATTCTCCACAAACTCATTCTGCCGATGCCAAGCCTCTAAAATCGGCTTCATTGTTCGCCGCGAAAGCAAGTAACTAATGGTAATTGACAATATAACAAACAGCACAACACAAATACTCAGGATCTGAACAAAATTACTAAGCGTATTTTGTTCACCATCAACATTAATCAACAGTTGAACATAGTAATCAGTACCATCAACCGTGATTGGAAAACTTAATTCACGGAATTGATTATTATTAATTGCAACTGCAAAAATAGTGCCATCAGCTTGAGCCGGATCAAAAGCTAAATGACTATAATAATTATCGTAAGCACTCTGACCGAGACTGCCTGAGTTTAGAATATTACCGTCTTGGTCACGAATAATTTTCGCAACCCGGAAACTATCCTTAGCATCATCAATTGGCGGTTGCATATTCTCAGTACTATCACTATTCTTACTGGTATCAACATTTTCACCAATACCGATATCTTTTGGACCGTCGTCTTTTCTTGGCCCGAAATCCTTGCCATACAATTCTTTATTAAAAAAAGCTTCATTAGATTGCATTAATTCCATTGTTGAACGCAAGTCATTATCAACTTTACTGTATAAAGCATTACTCATTTGCGAGAAAATAATAGCACCAAATGCGCTGAACACCAAGGTAAAAGCAAGAAAGTTATATAACATCCCTTTTACTAACTGACGCTGAATTAATTTTTGCTCACGCATTACTCGCCACCTTCTTCCGGAGCAAACATATATCCTAATCCCCGAATCGTTTTCACATAGCCATCATAGCCGTATTGCTTCAATACTTTCCGCAAGCCACTGGCATACACCTCAACAACATTCGTTGTTGTTTCTGAATCAAAACCCCAAATCCGATCAAAAATCTGTTCCTTAGTTAAAATAGTATTGGGATTATTCAATAAATACTCCAGAATATCAAACTGCTTTCCTTGTAAAGTTACTACCTGCTCATCAATCTTCACCTCACGATTTTGGACGTTCACGACCAAACCCTTGAACTGCAATAAATTATCTTTTAGCCCGCCACCGGCACGACGTACCACCGCTTCAAGTCGTGCCAATAACTCCTCACGATGAAACGGCTTCACCAAATAATCATCAGCACCGGCCTTAAAACCGCGCACCTTATCATCAATACCATCCTTAGCAGTCAGCATCAAAACCGGAGTCGCAATATGTTTATGGCGCAGCGCTTCAAGCACCTCATAGCCATTCATATATGGCATCATAATATCCAAAATAATGACATCATAAATCGCCTGCTCTGCTTCAAACAAACCCTCCTCACCACCAAATGCCTGAGTACAATCAAAAATATGGCTAATGCTCTCAACAATCGTATCCGACAAAATCCGCTCATCCTCAACAACAAGTGCCTTCATAAATCCAACTCCTTATGCTTCATAATAGCATTTTTTAAACGCTTTAAAAAGCTCTTTAATATAGTTTATCTCTTTTACCTTAAATCAACCTTAAAGCGAAGAAAAAAACATCGGACCTCAGGGTCCGATGTTTTTCCGATTTTCTCTCAATTAAAACTTAACTTGCGGAACTTCACGTTCAGCATCAGCCGTTTCAAAATATGGTTCGTCTTTGAAACCGAACATTCCAGCAATAATATTTGATGGAAAACTTTGAATCCGGGTTTGGTATTTCATAACTACATCATTGTAGAACTGGCGAGTTACACTGATTTTATTCTCAGTATTAGTCAGCTCATCTTGCAATGACAAGAAATTTTGATTAGCTTTTAAGTCCGGATAAGCTTCGGCAACAGCAAACAAGTGCCCTAAAGCGGCAGTTAATTGATTACTGTTTTCCATTTGTTCTTCGATTCCAGTTGAACTAATCGAACGAGTTCTGGCAGCAATAACTTTTTCCAAAGTTTCTTGTTCAAAGTTTTTGTAGCCTTTTACGGTTTCGACCAGATTAGGAATCAGGTCATTTCTACGTTTTAATTGGACATCAATTTGCGACCAGCTATTTTTCACACGGTTACGTAAATCAACTAAACCGTTATAAGCCGAAATAACATAAATGATTAATCCGACAACAATAACTGCAATGATAATAAGTGCTATCCACATAAACATTTCCTCCTAAATTTTTTATCTATTATAATTCTAGCATACTTAAGTATAAACGGTAAGGTTAGAAGCTTCCGCCTCCTCCACCTCCGCCTCCTCCGCCGCCACCGCCGGAGAAGCCGCCGCCGAAGCCACCGCCACCACCGCTTGAATACGTTGGTGCGTTGGTTGACTGCATTTGCGAGATACTGCTGCCAACGGTACTGTTGATAGCAGAGATTGTATAATTCATATACATATATTGATACAACATCGGGGTACTGATTTCATTGACTTGTTCTGCCGGTATTACTGTTTTCAGTTGTTTAATAACTTCCTCAGCAACACCCAATGCCGTCGCATACACTAAATAATTTTCCCAAATAGCCAATGATTCTACTTTATATGATTCAATGTTACTGAAATCAAGTAAGAACTTGCGGAATGCAGACCAACGGGCGAAGGCTATATCACCAGTTGCTGTGTAGCTATTACTGAAAGCAAAGAATAATACCAACAATAATATTTCTGCAACTGCAAAGACTAGCAATGGCGATCCCAGTATACTTGTAAACATACTCAGCGAAAAACCAAAGAAGATAACAAATATAACTGGCATAAACATTGCGGCCTGCACTACAGATTTTCCTTGTCCACCACCACTTTTAGCTTTGCGAATATAATTTCTGGCATCTAATTCATTCTTTGCCTTACTCTTCATCATCAGAAATTTACCATTGAATGTTTTTGCGAATGTCGCAGACTTCAAGCGTTTCTTCAAGTCGTCCCAATCAACTTCACTTCCTACTCCTTCCGGGAATAGCCAAGTAATCAAATATTGCTCATGCCCGGCAAGGCTTGCGTCTGCATCTTTCTCAAGTTGATAAACCAGTGGCTTAGTAGAAACTAATTTAATGTATTTTTTCTGGGTAAGACCCAATAAAACAATACTTAAATCATTACCATCAAAACTTGTTTTCATTTTATAAAACATACTGACAATTGCCGGTGGCATATCATCCGGTAACTCACGATAGTAATCATACTCATCAACTTTGCGAGCACGATCAATTGTAAAGTGCATCACCCACAATAAAATAATTGTAAACAATGTTCCTGCTGCTGCAAGAACTGATAACCAAATAATTGAGTTAGAGTTATTACGGGTATCACTGCTCCACGCTTCTTCTTGAGCAAGTCCGCTTTGTAAATAATCCTCATTTACTTTTGGTGCGTTAGGGAAGAACTCCGTGCTATAAAATAACCGTGGTTCAACAAATGTACCCGATTGTACATATGGTACAGTAAAAGCAATATAGGAATCTTCAAAAGTAATTTGACCCGAAAGCGGTCCATGAGCATAGGCTTTTACGCCCTCAGTTGTTGGCAGATTAATTCGCAAGTCAACATCGTAAATATCTACTGCCCAACTCTTACCAATAAATTGCCAATAAATTGAGCCCGTATCATTATAATTCTGTGCTAGCCCCGGAATATCATAACTGAGCATATACGTATAATCACTACCCTCGTTAACCGGATAGAAAATTTTATAACGCATTTGATTACCATTCTGATTTGCTGTGTAAACATTCCGTTCACCATTATAGGCATAATCAGTTTCAGTAAATGCAGACTTCACTTGCGCTGTCTGGTCAAAGGTTTGTGGATTTTCAATAACTGCAATATTCATATTTTCAATTGTTAAATCTTCACCTTCGGGTGAGCGGGTAACAATATCGCGATAGATACCATTTTTATCATCATCAAAATGATAGGTAAATCGCTCAATTACATGTGCTGTTCCAGCGTCATCAATAGTAACATCAATATAGTATTGATCAATTCGTTCACCAAAACGAATTCCCGGCATACCAAAGAACATAACATAAATAGAGCCAGCGCCAATTAATAATGCAATAAGCGAATAAATAATGACTTTAATAAGCTTCATTCTTCTACGTTTTTTCATAATAATTCTCCTAGTTTTCTCTATAGTACAACTATACGCTTTCAACTACAAGTTGTCAACTTGAGCAAAAAGCCCGGATTGCTATACAATCCGGGCTTTTATTAATTTGACTCAGTTCCTGGATCAGTCGGCGGTTCCGGATCAGTTGGTTTTTCTGGTTCGGTTGGCGTTTCCGGCTCAGTTGGTGTTTCCGGTTCAGATGGTGTTGTGTCAGGAACATAATCTGGACTATCCGAGGAATCACCTTGATATGGTGTCGGGGTTACCGTTAAGGTTGACCCTTTATATATTAATGGCACTGGATAATCAACATTAACATTATAACTAAAGGTAGTATCAATACTTAATGGCGTTAATCCCAGCAACATTTTTAATTCATTGGTAATGGCTGCCAAATTCTCAACATATGGCACGCCATAATAGAGTGGTTGCGAAGATGCTTCCCCAACAAACAGGTATCCCGCAGTTTCAACTTGCAAAGTACGCATTGCAAAGTTATCAACATTATCACCCATACCGGACAATAAATTTTGTGCTAAGGTAAAGAAGTCAGCAACTTGCGATGAATCAATATTGGTCCGCAACATATCTTTCGCGCTCTCCAAAATCTCATTAATTTTCATAAAGCCATCAAAACTAATCATTTTCTTGGCAATTGCCTTAATCATCTCTGCCTGACGCGCACTCCGGCCTTGATCGTTATCATAGTGCCGGGTTCTGGCTAAAGTAAGCGCCTCTTCCCCATTGACTACCTGCTTACCAAAGGTATCAAAACAAACGGCATATGGTGTTCGCCAGCTATCAACATCACACCATTGGCTACCATCACGCTTATCTGCTGGTGGTGCCGGGAAATCAATTTCACCGGTACCTTCCCAAGCCGCATAACCTTCGCGTAGGTCAGGTACGTCCATTTCAACTCCGCCAAGGGCATCAACAATACTAACAAAACCTTTGAAGTTGATTTTAAAATAAAAATCAACTTTCACACCAAGCAAGTTTTCTACTGCTCCAATTGTACATGTAGTACCACCATAAGCGCCAGAATGGGTAATTTTATCACGAGCATTATTTTCACATGGAATTTGAGTATAGGTATCCCGCGGAATACTCACTAAGTCAGCCTGTTTGGTTTTAGGATTAACCGCTGCCAGAATCAAGGAATCAGCTAAAGAATTATCCATATCATCCTCATCAATACCAATAAACAACACAGTAAATGGTTCTTCATTTACCTTTTTATCAGAAGTATTTGTATTTGTATCCTTAATCTGATTGAGCACATCACCAGCATGGTTGATAGTACACCAAACATAAAATGCACCAGCGCCAATGCTTAAAAGCAGGACGCTGACAACACCAATAATAATGCCGCGCTTAATTTTTTGCTTTTTGCTTAACGGCACTTTCTTTTTATCGCGATCACGGCGTCGGCCACGATCGTCCTTTGTTTTTTTGGTCTCAGTTACTGTTTCTTGTTCTAAAGAGTTTTCAAGATTACCTTGACTCATCTAATCATTCCTTTTTACTGCTGGGATAATAACGATTTGTTCACCGTTTAATACAAAATCAATTGCTTGATTGCATACTTTGTTGAACCAATCATTGGCTGCTGAAAGATTGGCTGCTGTAATGTAACAAACCAATTCGATTTCAGCACCGTAATTTGTTTGATATTTTTCTATAAGCGCGCAAGAGTCAAGGAGTCCCTGGATTCTTGCGAATGTTTTATGGGGGATTGTAACTTGTACAACTTGTACCAGCCGTTCTTCTACAAGAGATGCAATAGCTACTGTTGCTGATACTGATTTTGAATATGCCCGCACTAAACCGCCGGCACCCAGTTTTATGCCGCCAAAATAACGGGTTACTACTGCAAGAACATTATAAATATGGTTCTTTTTCAAGACTTCCAGCATTGGTATTCCTGCCGTCCCGCTCGGCTCACCATCATCGCTATAGCGTTGAATCTCAGCGTTGCAACCAATAATATAGGCAGAGCAATTATGGGTTGCGTCCCAGAATTGCTTCTTGATTTCGGCAAGTTCCTGCTGTGCTTCTTCATTTGACGTTACCGGAATCATGGTACAGATAAAACGTGAACGCTCGATGACTATTTCATGAACAAGTTTTTGCTCAATAGTAACTGGAATTTCCACGCATTATCACTCCTATTTCATTATTATAAAACAAAATGGTCTTGCAAAGCAACCCTGGCAGAATTATCTATTTTGTATCTCCGCACTGGTTGGAACTGGTTCAGGCCTGGTCCTGAGCCAGTTCCTGAGCTTCTTTTATCTCCCGATTTAAGAAAAAAGAAATGAATGTTCGGATTAAAACAGTAACCGCGAGCAAAACTATTTCATTAATTGACGGATTAGCAATTGTGCCGATGATATCAGCAGCAATCAATATCTCCAATCCCAGTAAAATATATGAACCTAACTTGGCACGAATCAGCTGACGTGAAATCATCTTATCCGTCACCGCTTTTTTAGCAAACTCAGATTTAAAGAACATAAATGCAGCAACTACCACACCCCAAATAATAACTAAAACCGAAAATCCATCTACAATCCAAATAAGCCATTCCAACACTAAATGTATATCCATCTTCATCATTCCCTTTCTCTGTCAAAGTCGGCTATTCTACCGCCACCTTAGGTTCCTTACCGCGCCGAAAGAAATAATACAGCGGAATGCCGGCAACAACAAAGGCCACGCCAAACCACCAATAGTACCATGGAATTGTACCCCATGTTTGCAACAAAGCAAATGATAAGAAGGTAATTCCAACAAATAGCGCCAAAATCGTCCGCACATAGAACCAAGGCGACATCTTACGGCCTTCTTTTTTATTCAAGCGCCACTCTGAAGCTACCGTTGAAATATATGTTGGTAAATTAATCAAACTTGCCATCAAAATGATGTAATTAAACGGACTGGTCTCATCATTACCGAATAATCCTAATACAAATAATGAATTAGTAATCAATCCTGAAGCAATCAAAGCAACATAAGGGGTACGGAATTTGCTGTGCACCTTAGAAAACTGTTTGAAGAAGAAACCATCAACACTGGCAGCATAAGAACTTCTTGCCGTCGTTAAGAACCAACCGGTTAATGCCCCGATAACAGAAATTAATATTGCTCCGGTAATAATATAGCCGCCAATAGAAGTATTAAAAATTGCGTTTATTGCATCGGCAAATGGCGAACTTGATACCGCCAAACTATCTTGCGGATACACTAGCATAATCGAAAGTGAAACAAACACGTAAATAGTACTTACTGATAAAATTCCTAAAATCGTGCTGCGACGAATATTTTTTTCCGGCTCTTTGATTTCGCCACCAATTAAGGTTGCAGCTTCAAGTCCGGTAAATGCCCACAAAATCAGCGCTACTGCACCAATAAACATCTCGCCAAATGATTTATCCATAACCATTTGTGAAGGTTGAGCCAAATATTCCGGATGCATATGAAATAATGCAATAATACCAAAAATAATAAAAACACTTATTTTAAGTATAGTAGTGACAATACTGACCCAGCCGGCAGTTTTGGCACCAATAAAATTGACCCAAGTAAAAAACCAAATCAAAGCTGTTGCTGATAGGAAATGAATAATCGGAAAATCAGTAATTGCCGGAATAAACACCGCCGCATTATCAAGAATCAAAGCAACAATAGCAGCATTCCCGATACAAGAACCAATCCACCATAACCAACAAACATAAAAACCGGCAAACGGACCAAAGGCCGCTTCGGCGTAAACGACCGGACCGCCGGCCTTAGGAATACGCGTACCCAAGTTCGCGTAACTCATAGCAATTAAAGTCGTCCCCAATCCAACGGTAATCCAAGCCAAAACCGTAACCAACGGTGTACTTGTTTGTGCCAGCGTTGAAGGTAAACCAAAAACTCCTGAGCCGATAACGTTTCCGATTACAATCGAAATCGCTGCCCCTAGCCCCAAAGCACGTTTTAACTGCTTCTTATCCTGATTCGATTCCATAAAATCAATCCTCTTTTCAAAAAATCGCTGTTCGAGCTAATTATAACATAGATAAATACTTTCTGCTATTTGCGTATCTAACAAAAATAAACTTAACGAAACCGTTAAGTTTATTTTAAAAAACCTCTTTCAAGAGTTGTGTATAATTGGGTAATGTTTTGAAAATTTTCAACACGCTGTACTAATTCTCCATAAGTGAATTGCAACAATGTAGGTGCTCCGCTGATTTGGTAACGCTTCGCCAAATCCGGGGTCAAATTTAAATTAATTTCACCAAAACGAACATCTTCCATCGCTTCTGCCAAAATACCAATCAATGGTTTTACACTTTGGCAAACACCGCAAAAAGGTGTTGTTACATAAATAACAACGCGCTCATGCTCACTAATATAATCCTTAGCGTCTTGCTCATTAAAAGTCTGCATTATTTTTGACCTTCTTATGCTTCTTATTAAAATAATAATTGGTAATTTGTTGGTAATAATGACGATCTTGTTCTTCATACTTATCAGTATAAGTCTGATACCAATCCGCCATAAATGATTTCGCAAATGGACCCTTGCGACGATGAATCATGGTTAACAATTCCTGCATCTGGCTGTTTAATAATTCATCAAGTCCCAATGAGTATCGCATCAGTTCCTTATGCGTTTGATACTCACTTTGATCCAAAATACGATATTGCATGTTTGGCACAATCTTTACATCTAAATCATAATCAATATATTTTATTGCGCCATCTTCATATGCATACGGCGAAGCAATATTACAATAGTAATACCAGCCATCAGCCCGTAGCATACCAATAACATTATACCAGCGATCAGGAAAAAAAACTGAAACCGCCGGCTCGCGCGTATACCAAGTACGACCATTGCTTTCAGTCACCTTAGTACGCTTATTAGCCACAACAATATATTGATCACTCACTAATAAAACCCGGGCGCGTTCCCATTCACGATGCATCATGCCATTATGCTTAAAACCAACAATTTTTACTATACTGCCCAACTTTGGATAAGACATGGTTGTTCCGCCCTTCAATATACTCACCAGTTATTATATCATAAAGCCCTCTTTTTTTAAATAAAAGAAGAAGCGAAGTCTTGCCCCGCAAGCCTTCGCTTCCAACTTACTTCGCTACATTTCCGGCAACGTTCAAAACATCCCAAGTTCGTGCAAATGGCGGCGCGTAACTCAAATCTAAAAGTCCGAGTTCGTCAGTTCGCATCCGATTATGAATCGCCGTTGCCAGCACATCACCACGTAACACCGCATTTTTTTGCCCGACAATTTGACCGCCAAGTAAAACCTTGTCATCTGCCTGATAAATCAACTTCACGCGAATAGCACTTTGCCCTGGCACATAATCAGTATGATCCTTATCATTTACAACCACACTGCGATGGTCTAGCTGTTCAGTTACCGCAGCCGCTGTAGTGAGACCGCTCGCCATCGCTTCAAGGCCAAATAACTGAATTGCCGAACTACCTAAAGTCCCGTAGAACTCACTATCCATCCCGCCAATAACTTCTCCAACAACACGACCAAGTTTATTCGCCGTAGTTGCTAACGGAATATAGACCGGTTTATCTAAAATGCGATGATTAATTGTCGCGCAATCACCAGCAGCAAAAACATCTGCTACTGAAGTTTTCCCCTGATTGTCTACAACAATCGCACCATTTTCCAAACGCTCAAGACCAAGTTCGGCAACAAAGCTTGTATTTGGTTTAAAACCAACTGCAACAATCACCAAATCGGTGGCATATTCACCCTTATCGGTCGCAACTGAAGTAACATTCTTATCCCCGCTAAAACCAGTAACACCCTCTTCAAGCAATAGCTCAACATCATTATCACGTAATTCTTGCTCTAAAAGTTCAGTAATCTCTTCATCAAACACATGACTCAAAATTCGCTCACGGAATTCAATAATTCGCACATCTTTACCAAGATGGCGAATCTGTTCTGCCAACTCAAGTCCAATAAACCCTGCGCCAACAATAGTTACCTGCTGCACTTCTGGCTTCGCCAGCTCAAGTTTCAGACGAATTCCATCGGCAAGCTTCGTCAAAGTAAAAACACCTTTCAAATCATTGCCAGGGACATCAAGCATCACCGGGCTCGCACCGGTTGCAATCATCAAAACGTCATAGCTATCAGAAATAATCTCACCACTTGTTAAAACGCGAATATCAAGCGTCTTGTTTTCCTTATAAACGGCAACTACCTCATGCCCGGTTCGCACCTGCACACCACTCGCCTCAAACTGTTCCGGTGTACGAGCTATCATCCGTTTGGCATCATCAAACTGACCGCCAACAAAATACGGTAACCCGCATGCACCAAAAGATACAATATCGCCACGCTCATAAATAATAATATCTGCTTCTGGATCCACTCGCCGTAACTTCGCAGCTGCACTGGTTCCTGCAGCAGTACCACCAATAATAACTACTCTCTTAGCCATCTGTTATCACACTCCATCTCTTATTATAACATCCAATATAGATATTTTTATCAATAATGCCCACAAGAAAACCCGGATTGGTCTCACCCTAAGACCTACCCGGGTTTTATAATTATTTATCCAACAAAGAAGCTGCTTCAGTATCAACAATAACAACCACATCAGGGTGCTGTTGTAAAATTGATGCTGGTAAATCTTCAGTAACCGGCCCTTCAATCATGCCTTTAATTGCTTCTGCTTTATGTGCTGAAGTTGCAATTAAAACGATTTTTTTCGCCTTCATAATTGAAGCAATTCCCATAGTTACCGACTCACGAGGTACATCATCAATTGAATCAAAGAAGCGAGCATTATCTTGAATGGTTTCCTCAGTTAAGTCAACAATATGCGTTGTTGAAGCAAATGAAGTACCAGGCTCATTAAAAGCAATATGCCCATTTGAACCAATACCTAAGATTTGTAAATCAGCGCCACCAAGCTCATCTAACACTGCATCATATTCAGCAGCTAACGTATCATGGTTGCCAATTCCGCTTGGAACATGTGTATTCTCAAGTGGAATATCCAATCCTTTAAATAAATTTTCATTCATAAAGTAATGATAGCTTTGATTATTGCTTCCATCTAAGCCAACATACTCGTCTAAATTATAAGTTTTAACATCTTTATAAGATGTCCCATTTTGCTCATGATCAGCAATCATTAATTTATACATACCGATTGGTGAACTCCCAGTAGCAAGACCTAAAACCGCATTTGGTTTTGCCTTCACTAAATTGATAAAGTACTCAGCTGCCTTCGCACTCACTTCATCATAGTTTTTACATACAACTAATTTCATCATGCACGCTCCCTTTTGATTTTTTACGTACATTCATTATACCAAACAGGCAAAAATCTGTCTATACATCTTTCTGATTTTTCATTTTTTGAAATAAATGTTCAGACGAAGCTTGATTACGCCGAAACAAAATAACAAACACCAAAATTAGACTCAACGAAACTCAATGCCGCTGAGTTCCGATATCTGTCTGATTGTCTCTGACATAATCTTTAATTGTGTTGCTAAAATACTGATTTGCCTTTCAATTAAAACAAATCGCTCCTCACTTTTATCCTTTTTATTAGAATATAAGCGCGGCAACCCCGACTTCAGATACTTCTCAACTAACTCAGGCACAAGTCGTTCAGCAACGGTCACCTGTGTTACAACCCGCCGCTCACCAAATTCATCAATACGCTCACTTTCCAAAGTCTCCATACCTTCCGGTGCCATATTGCCAACCTCATAACCACGCTCGGTCTTTATAATCAACTCTTCATCTCTGAGCCAACCGTAAAAAGTTGTTAGATGAAAACCATATTCCCGTTTTATTGCCATTAACTTCATTTAAAACCCACCTCAACTATCTATTCGCAAAAACAAACGCATTTTAGTCATTTTTTTGTGAGAAAACAAAAAAAACATCCAATCTTCTTGATTGGATGTTTTTCCTCTTCATCGAATATACTTCCGATAAGCCGGTTGTTGGAACTTATACCGATCAGCGCGGTAAAATGATTCAACAAACTCAAAAACACGACCATTATCGAAAAAAGTAAGTAACTCAATTTTCAGCAAAGCATCTTTTTCATTAATATCCAATAGCTGCGCCTGCTCATAGTCTGCAAGGGTAGCTTCAATATTTTGAATTGAATAATCAATCTCCAGCTTTAAATCCTGTTCAATGTAATCATACAATGAAGCCTTGAAAATTTTCTTAGTCAACTTTGGGAAAATACTTACCGGCAAATGAGCTACCTCAATTGCCATCGGCCGGGCGTCAGCAGTCCGTACCCGTACTACCCGAAAAATTTCTTCATCCGGCTGAATCATCAACTTCTCAGCTACCCGGTCTTCCGCCGGACAACGTTCGAACTCAATAATCTTACTTCCCGGCTTCATCCCTTTTTCACGGATTTCCTCACTAAAACTGGTCAAGCCATAAATTGCTTTTTCATAGCGTAAGTTATTTACAAAAGTCCCGCTGCCTTTAATCCGATATAAATAACCACGACTTACTAAACGATCAATAGCATGGCGGGCAGTCATCCGACTAACACCAAAAAATTTAGCCAATTCAACTTCTGAAGGAATCGGAGTTGTTACTTTCCATATACCTTCATTCAGGTTATGAATAATAACCTCAGCAATTTCCTTATAAGCAGGCTTCTTAGGGTTACGTTTCAGTAACAACTCTTTCACCCCTTTCTATTTAAGATTTATTTCATTCCAAACTAATTTTGAAACGCTATTTTACCACGACAAACTGTCAACAATACATCAACATCATCATTAACGACTACAATATCAGCATCCTTGCCAACCGCAAGACTACCCTTACGATCGAAGAAACCTAATTGTTTAGCCGTATTTTGCGATGCCATTTTTGCTAAATCAACAAAGCTGCAGCCAGTCCACGCTTTCATATTATGAGCAACAAAATTCATCTCAGCTACGCTGCCGGCCAAAGCACCATTCTCTAAACGTGCTTCTTTTCCAACTTTATGTACTGCTTGACCACCAAGATCATAAGTACCATCAGCTAAGCCTTTCGCACGCATCGCATCGGTAATCAAAATAATATTATCTGCACCCTTAATTTTATAAGTTGTTCGCACAACATCGGGATGCAAATGAATACCATCAACAATCATTTCAGCTTTCAATTGTTCAAAGTAAAAACCAGCAGTTACAACTCCAGGATTACGATGATGATGCGGGGTCATAGCATTATGAAAATGAGTCAGGTTATTTAACCCTTCTTTTAAATGATCCTCTACCACTTGAAAACTAGCATCGGTATGTCCCGCTGATGGGACAACTTTCAATGAGCGCAAATAATTAGTAAACCCGCACTCAGCTTCTTCCGGCGCGTAAGTCACTAAATGAATATTACCTTTCGCCGTTTCATAATAATCAGCAAAAGTCTTAATCTCCGGCTTAGCAACAAACTCAGGATTTTGCGCGCCGATATGTTTTTCAGAAATAAACGGTCCCTCTAAATGGATCCCTAAAATCTCTGCCTCACCGGCAGGATTACTGGTTTCCATATAATCAACAATTGCCCCAAGCGCTGCATTAATCGCCTTTGGTGCCTGTGTCATTGTCGTCGCCAAGAAACTTGTAGTTCCTTCACGTGGCAAAAACGTTGCCATTGTATGATATGCTTCACTTGTCGCATCCATACTGTCTGCACCGTTAGCACCATGAATATGCTGATCAATAAATCCCGGCAATACATTCTGCCCTTTTAAATCAATCACTTCACCAGAATATTCCGGTGCAAACTCCATAAGCCCGAAAGATGCTATTTGTTCATCTTCAATGAGCAAATAGCCATCTTCAATAATCTCATTCTCTAAATAAATTTTCCCATGAGTTAATAACATTGCCATTCCTCCTAAACCTCATTCTCCATAATCTGTACTTTATAAGCATACATAGTATATAAAATATCAACAATACTCATTAATGCCATTCGTCCGGAAATTGACGAATTAGTAAAGGTGCTTTCAACGCCGCCAACTTCAATTACAAAGTCAGCTTTCTTCGCCAGCGTGCTCTTTCGGTTATTAGTAATAACCACAATCTGCGCACCGCGCTTCATTGCCAAACGGCATAAATGATTCACCTGCTTTGACTCGCCGCTCACCGAGAAGAATACTGCAACTGCACCATTTTGCAATTGGTTAGCATCTTCTTCCTGATTTTTCACATCTGAAAAAGCAGTTACAAATTTACCTAGACGAATAAATTTGTACTGACCGTCACGAGCTACTAATTGCGAATAATCACTGCCAAAAAAAGCAACCTGAGTTGCACTATAAATGGCATCAATAACTTGCTGGATTACCGCCATATCAAGCAATCGATAGGTTTCAGTTATTGCCTCAATACTAATCGGAAACAATTTATCCGGCAACCATTGCGGCTGCTCATTAATAGCCATCAACTCATCTTTAGTGAAACGCACTTCTTCATTATAATAAGCATGCGCTTGTGATATATAATGACGCAAATCCGCAAAACTGTCCAACTGAATTTTACGACAGAAGCGACTGATTGTTGCCGGGCTGGTATAACATAATAAAGCCAGCTCCTCAATCCCCATATCAGCAACTTCATCAATATGCAACAGAATAGTTCGGGCAATAAAATAATAAATATCAGTACTGTTTTTACGAACATCCATCAATGCTATCAAACGACCAACTACATCGTACATATCAACACTCCAAACTATTTTTTCTCTCCATCATTATAGCACATTTAGTTGATGATAGCGAAAACTTTAATTGTTTCTTTTGAGGAAAAAAAGAAGAGGCAAGCGCCGGTCCTCCGGCGCTTGCCTCCAATATTCTAATAAAAATTTTACCCCGGCAACATCCGGTGCAAACGGATAGTATTCAAGATTGTTGCTGCTAAAAATAAAAATGCGATAATAAAAAACATTGGTGCAATGATTGAAAAAACGTTGTTCATGCCGGTAGTCTGGAAATAGACAAAAGCTAATCCGGAAGCTAACAAGAACAACCGCGAAAGTACAATATAAATGCCGACCTTATGCTCAAATACCTGAATGCTGACTAAAAAAAGTACAGATACAATTATAAGATAAACCACCAAAGCAATAATAATACCAATAAAATCAGGATTCCAACCAACTGCCACGGTATTAAATGCTGAAGGATAATACATACCTAAAACAATGGCTGAAAGCGGACCGGGAATATTAATAACCGTACCGGTTGCTAACAAATATAAATCCCGGAATATATGTATCGCAAAACCGATTAAAAGAGCAATTTCACTCGCCATAAAAAGAACATATATAATTCGGCGTATTTTTTTTGCGTCCATGACTACGAATGTCCTCCCTAAGCAAATCTTCGTTTAAGGCTATTATAGCACGCGTTTTCTATATAGGTTATTAATCTGCTGTTTTTCTACGTTTTATCACATAATGTCCAGAGTCAATCCCAAAATAAAAAGCCGGTCAATGTAAATTGACCGGCTTTTTCCCAAATTAGCTGTATTAGCCGCGGGCTTTAATTTCCGCAATTTTTTCTTTAAATTGTGGTAAGTGCGCTTCATGAGCTACTAACATCTCATCTAAGATTTGTTGTGCTTCACGACCGGCATTAACTAATGGGTTTTGCGTGAACGCTTGTAAGGCAGTAGCGTAATCACCAGTTACTGCTGCTTCAATAGTTAACTCTTCCATAGACTTCATCATTTGCAGGTAACCACGTTGTGCTGGCGGGAATTTCCCCCAGTTGAGTGGTTCTGGTCCATGAGAAGTAATGATACTTGAAACTTCAACTGCGCAATCGTATGGTAAATCATCAATTGTTCCGTTGTTACGAGTACTTACAACCATGATTGAACGTTTATCATTGTAGATTGAGTTAATGATTTCACATGCAGCATCACTATAGTGAGCGCCTCCGCGTTTTGATAACTCTTCTGGTTTATAGTCTAAGTTTGGATCTTTGTATAATTCAAATAATGAATCTTCAAGACGTTTAACCACTTCGGCACGAGTACCATTTTGATTAAAGTCTTCAATTTGGTGCTCTAACATTTCTTTAGTAATGTAGTAGTAGTGGTGATATGGACAAGGTAACATACCTAAATGTTTTACTTGTTCATAAATAAATTCAGCATCTTGAATATTTGCTACTAACGCTTCTTTTTCAGCATCAGGTGCAAAATACTTATCAATTAAATCATTAGTAATTTCTTTTCCTGACTTGCTCCAAACACGGTGCCAGTGGAAATGGTTGATCCCAGCAAATTTGAAGAATAAATCTTCTTCAGCTTCACCAGATTTTTCAGCTGCTTGTTTAGTAGCGCCAACCGGAATATTACATAAACCAACAACTTTGTCCCAGTTTCCGTAACGAAGCACAGCTTCAGTTACCATACCGGCAGGGTTAGTAAAGTCAATCAACCAAGCATTTGGACATAATTCTTTCATATCTTTAACGATATCAAGAATAACCGGGATTGTACGGAACGCTTTAAACATTCCTCCAGCTCCATTTGTTTCTTGACCCATCATACCATGTGATAACGGGATTCTTTCATCTTTCTCACGAGCAGCCAATAATCCAACCCGGAATTGAGTTGTAACGAAGTCGGCATCTTTCAAAGCTTCACGACGATCCAAAGTTAAATGTACAGTACAATCAACTCCAGCAGCTTTCACCATACGTTTTGCCATAGCGCCAACGATTTCAAGCTTTTCTTTACCTTCTTCAATATCAACAAGCCATAGTTCACGAACTGGTAGCTCAGCATAGCGTTTAATAAATCCTTCTACAAGTTCAGGAGTATAACTTGAGCCACCACCAATAGTAGCAATTTTAATTCCTTTAGCCATTTAAAATGACCTCCTTTTTTGATTTCATCATTAGTATAACACAGCCATTTCAGAAATGCTTTTCATTAGTTGAAAAAATGAAAACGACGGACCAAATGTCCGCCGTTTTCCAAGATTCTCCCACCGGCTAAACCATCTCTAATTCAAGCCGCCAAAGCCAATCCTTCACCAATGTCTGAAACAAAGGCACATTATCTACCTGAACATTATGACCGGCACCATCCAAAATCGCAAAAGTCGCCCGCGGAAAATTATCCAGCAACTGATAAGCATCATGATAACCAACAACATGATCCTGACGTCCGGTTACATAACAAGTTGGCCGATTAAACTCCACCTGCTGCAGTCTAGCTTCAAAATCATGTGAAAAGCCACCATAAAATTGCTCCGTCAGAAATGCTCGATCGGCAACCCGAATACCCGAAAGCACATCTACTTTATACTGTGCATAAATTTCCGGCATCGCAATAACCGCCATCTCCATGAAATTTTCAAGCGCCTCCGCCTGTTCTTCAAGCTCTTGAATCTTAGTCTGCCAGATAATTGTCCGTGCCGGCAGTTTCTGCCGATTTTCAGTAACTATCTTCGGCGCAATCATCAACACCCCATCTATCAATACGCCCAGCTTAGCAATCAAGCCTAAGGTCAAATAACCTCCAAATGATTCGCCGGCAACCAATAATTGCTCACCGGGAATGACCGCATCAATAAAAGCAATAACCAGTTCCAGCATATCATCAGCATTCTTCAACCAATCTGCTGCCGGTGTCTTACCCATACCCGGCAAATCCAAGTAAATCCGGCGGTATCCTTGGGTCTGTTCAAAAATCGGTTCCAAGCAGCCAGTCATCAACCGATGATCAACCCAATAACCATGAATACACAAAACCGGCCGACCCTCGCCAAAAACCTCATAATAAACCGGAACACCCTTGATATCAACAACCATACTGCATCGCTCCCTAAAACTTCTTTCTGATTATTATAACATACCTTACTAAACCAAAACCGACATCAAAAAAAGGGCGCGGCCTTTCGCCTATATTCCCATCCGCTCACGAATAATCTGAACCTTTTTCACCAAATCATCCAAATCAACACGCTGATGCCAGCCATGCTCATCTTCGAAATTACTGCCGCCAACAACCCCAAGTGACTCAACTTTCGTCGCCCGCAATAAATCAATCGCCGCCTCAACCTCAATATCGCTCTGAACCTTTCCATTAGCCATCTGCACCAGCACGCTGCCGGCACAAACCCGCTTATCAGCAGCACACTGATTCAAAATTCCTTGAATCATCGGCACATGACGCTCGGCCCGCCGCTCACCGCTGCTATTCCCACGATATCGTGCATAAGCCAGCAACTCATTGCCATTCATATTCTGACTCACACCACTCTCAAAACAATACTCCTGATCATCATTCCCGAAATTACTGCAAAAACTTTCATCCGGAGTAATCGCTACTGGTCCAATATCATTTAAAATTGTAACAAAGGCATCACTGGTCGTATACAAATAATAATCAACCGGCAATCCCAGTAACGCACTCACTGACTGCTTCAAACATTCGGCACCATAATCACGATAAATCCGATTAGCATTATCACTTGTACCCGACTTACAGCTTATCGGAATAAAAGCATCGCGATAAATCGGCAAAGCAATAACTTCTCCGGTACGCCGATTCACTGCCAAATAAGTTAATGAATCAGTATGGTTACCACCATTAGTATTAGTTGCGCCCTCATCACTGCCCAGCAACAACACGCCATAAACATCCTTATTAAAAGTTGCTAATGCATTACTGCGACCAGCAAACACCGCATCATCACCTGAAGCTCTTGGCAAGAACAACAACAAACATATAAAAATAATCAGCACCACACTCATCACAGCCGCACCAATCGCAAGCCATTTTTGATGTTTCATAATCTGCTTCAAGTCGCTCACCTTCTTCGAAATATATTATACCACTTCCCAAGAAAAACATAAAATCCCGGCCGCGGATAAACCGCGGCCGGGATTAAAAATTATTCGAAAGCACTTCTGACTTCGGCTATCATGGTTTTCGTTGATTGTAAGCCACCACTTGCAACATACCAAGTATGGGCATCAAGGTTGATTATAGCATTATTTTTAACCGCTTTAGTAGCAGCCATCAAATCATTATCAAATAATGCTGCTGCTTTAGATTCACCTGTTGTTACCGCATTACGGTCAACCACAAAAATAACATCAGGATTTTTTTCAACAACATATTCAAAGCCAACACTTTGACCATGAGTAGAAGTTTCAATATTTGTATCTACCGGCGTAACGCCAAAAGTATTATGAATAACACCAAAACGTGAACTTTCACCGTAAGCACTCAATTCGCCATCATTAGCCATAACAATCAGCGCATTTTTATTGCTGGCGCTTGTTAATTGTTTTAAGTCAGTGATTGCGCCATCAATTGCTGCCAATTCAATACTTACCTCATTAGTTTTATTGAAGATTTTACCAATTGTTTCCATATTGGTTTTAAATGAACCAAGGTAATCACTATTATCTAAAGTAAGGTAAACAGTTGGTGCAATTTCAGTTAATTGCTTATACAAATCTTTTTGGCGGCCGGAAATAAAAATAACATCCGGCTTCAAATCATGAAGGACCTCAAAGTTTGGTTCAAATAAAGTACCAATATCAGTATAGCTGGCGTCAGCATACTTATTCAAGTATGTTGGTAAGCTTTGTTTTACTACACCACTTACTTCAACCCCAAGGGTATTCAAACTATCAAGCACACCATAATCAAACACGACAACTTTTTGTGGATTGGCAGTTACTGAAACTGTTCCCAATTCATGGGTAATCTCAGTATCACCAGCTGCTTGTGTGTTATTGCCTTGCATGAAGTAATATACTCCCGCTCCGGCTCCCAAAACTACAATTATTGCTAAAACAATAGCCATTACTTTCTTATTCATCATAGACCTCCTAATAATATATACAAATTCGCTTGCCTTCGACCGTTTCCACGCGCACCGGCAATTCATACGTTTCTTCCAGTATCTTGCTGCTAATTATCTCGCTAACACCTCCCTGATATGTTAAAATTCCATTCTTTAAGACGACAATCTGATCTGAATAGCTTGAGGCAAAATTGATATCATGCAAAACAATGAGAACTGTTTTGCCCATCTCTTTGGCTAAGCTGCGCAGCGCTTGCATCATCTGCACTGCATGCTTCATATCGAGATTGTTTAATGGTTCATCCAATATTATATATTTCGTGTCTTGGGCAATGACCATCGCGATATACGCGCGCTGGCATTGCCCGCCACTGAGTTCGTCTAAATATCTATCACTGATAGCGTCCAGTTCCATATATTTCATCGCCTGATCAATAGCCTGCTCATCCACTTCCGTCAGCTTCCCTTTGGAGTATGGAAATCTGCCGAAGCTGACTAATTCACGTACTTTTAGACGTATATTAATAACGTTATTTTGCTTCAAAATTGCCAGTGTTTGTGCTAATTCATTGGTGTGCCAATGTTGCAGTTCCTTGCCATCAATAATCACTTCGCCGGCATCTTTTGAAATAAGCCTGCTGATGATTCCCAGCAGTGTACTTTTTCCGGCACCATTTGGACCTATAAATGAAGTCACTGCATTTTCCATGACCGTCAAGCTGACATCATTGACAACAGCAACACCACCATAGTTCTTGCTGACCGATTTAATTTCAATCATGTATTTCGCTCCTTCAACAATAAGAATACAAAGTAAATGCCACCGACAAAATTAATGACAACACTTAGAGTCACACTGAAATTGAAAATTCTTTCAATAATGAGTTGGCCGCCGATCAGGGCAATGACTGCGAGCAGCGAGCCAGCAACTAATAGATAGGTGTGTTTATAGGTCTTCAAAAACTCAAAACTAATATTTACTACCAACAAACCTAAGAATAATATCGGCCCGACTAAAGCAGTTGCTACTGCGGTTAAGATTGAGACAATAATCAAAATTCTGCGGCTTATTTTTTCATAATCGACTCCCAAGTTAACTGCTTGATCTTTACCAAGCAACATAACATCCAGTGAACGAATATAATCAGCAATAAATGGTAATGTCAGTAACATGATGGCAATTGCTACTATTAATATGTACTCATTAACATTATTGAAACTGGCAAACATCTTGTCCTGAACATGCAGATACTCATTTGGATCAATCAGCATTTGCATAAATGAGGCTGCACTACGAAAGAATGTCCCCAATACAATACCAACTAGCAGCAAGAAATAAATATTCTGATTATTTTGTTTAAACATAAATTTATAGAGCAGTAAGGAAAATCCGGTCATAATCAAAGTGGAAAGCAAGAAGTTGATATTATCACTAAGAAATGTCAATTGTGCTGAACCAAAAATAAAAATCAATAATGTTTGGAAAAACAAATACACTGAGTCCAATCCTAAAATACTTGGCGTCAATACCCGGTTGTTGGTTATTGTTTGAAAAAGCAATGATGCTAGCGCAATCGCGCTGCCGACAGCAAGAATCGCAATAAGTTTAGGCATCCGTTTGGCCAATAAGTAATCCCAATTACCGCTATTTAGACCCCAAACCAGATAGAGCGCGCAGAGCAAAACCGCAACGACTGCCAATAATGCTATTTTCTTATCAAGCTTCATTTGGTTTTCTCCTTACTAACAAAAATAAAAAGACTGCAGTCCCAATAACACCAACCATCATACCAATCGATATCTCATATGGAAAAATAATAACCCGACCAAGAATATCACAAGCCAGCAAGAAAATTGCTCCAAGCAACGCTGTCTCCCATAAACTATTGCGGATATTATCGCCACGGTATATCGAAACAATATTGGGAATAATTAATCCTAAAAACGGAATAACCCCAACTGTAATGACTACAACCGACGAGAGCAGAGCAACAATCACTAAGCCAATAACTATAATTTGATTATATTTAAGTCCCAGATTAGTAGCAAAATCCTCCCCCATACCAGCTAAAGTAAACCGATGTGCATACAGAAATGCCAGTATAACCAAAGGAATAGTGATAAAGAGTAATTCATAGTTACCTTTAATAACCATTGAGAAGTCACCTTGCAGCCAAGTATTAATACCTTGAATCAAATTAAACTGGTAAGCAAAGAAAGTTGTCACTGAATCAATAATGCCACCAAGCATAAGTCCAAGCAAAGGAATAAAGATGGCATTTTTAAATTTAATGTGGTTAAGCAACCCCAGGAACAACATCGTGCTGATGAGTGAAAATACAAAAACTACCAGCATTTTAGTTATGGAGTTGCTTGTCGGAAATAAAACTAAAGCAAACAATATTCCCAGTTTAGCTGCATCAAGTGTCGTCGCCGTTGTTGGTGAAACAAATTTATTTCGCGCCAACTGCTGCATAATCAAGCCGCTGATGCTCATAGCAAAGCCGGCAAAAATAATACTTGCCAGCCGGGGAATTCGTGATAGCCATAAAATATCAAGCACTTCGTTATTGCCATAGAATATATCTACCAACGAAACTGATCTTACCCCGATTGCAAGTGAAATGACTGATAAGACTACCAGGGTGGCAATCAGATATCTTTTCTTCATTCTTACACCTCTATAAAAATAAACCCGTTTTACGGGGTTATTTACTCCTGTTATATGCAGTAATTAGCTTTATCGCTTCAACGCATAAATCAGAATCATTACGATTTAGAGCATAACATATTCCTACTTCAGGAGTCAAACAATATAATAATTCTCACGTGTTATTGGAACAATTACAAAATTAAACCTGTTCAAATTCAACAAACATTATTGCATAAAAAATTGTCGATATGATATAATACATACAACTATGGGGTGATGAAACATGCAACATAAAGACGAAATTATTCAACAACTGATAGATTCAGAAAAACTCTATAAAAAAGCAAGCGGCATTAAAGGTAGCGCAAGTACAATTGCAATCTACCTTTTATTATTGTCCCTGCTCGCAATCATGTATAGTTTAACAGGTTGGGGCAATGTCAGCGTTTTTGCACTGGCACAAATCTCGCCAATGTATTTCATCACTCTAATCCTGCCAGTAATCTTGGTTCCTACCGCAGCTATTCTCTTTTTTATTGGTCGTCGTGAAGATCGCAAATTAATTAACCATGGTCAAAAAATCTTGGCAGTCAGTAGAGTCTTGCTGGACACTATCAAAGTTTGCCAAGTAAAAATCGGCAACGCAACCACTACTTGTTTTCTCGCTTACGATGAGAGCGAGGAAACAAGCAACTTCATCAAAGAATTATTCGCAACTATCGAAAACGACTCACAGCTTAATGAACAAATCAGAAAAGAATTGCTTATTAATCAGCTGACAACACTGCAGGAATTGCTTTGTGAATATAGCGGACGCGATCAACTGCATCTTTACACCAGTTTCAGTCGTAAAAAAGCAAACGCAACAATTATTGATACCCACGCGCAACAACCACAGGACAAATATATTCCAATGCAAATTCCGCAATACATTGCTTCAAAATAAAAAAACACCGCTTAGATAAGTGGTGTTTTATTTTTCATTATATGCGGTGCTCCACTTCGGGAGCAACACTTAAGAAGCGAATATTCATTCGCTCAGCAAGCTGGTAATCATTAATTGAGTCGCCAATAAGCAATGCTTCGCTCATGTCAATATCATACTTTGCCTGTGCTTGCTCAACTAAGCCGGTTCCCGGCTTATGGCAGTCACAAATATCATCACGATGATGCGGACAAACAAATGTATCCAAAATAGGAATTCCCATTGTCGCCAATTTTTGCAGTAACTCTTGATGTAATGTTTCAAATTGTTGCCGACTGATAATTGCCTCACCAATTAGATATTGATTACTAACAATAATGAGTTGGTAACCTTGCTCAATCAGCCGTTGCCAAATTTGCAAATGCTGCTCAATAATTTCCAGATGCTTGACGTTTGCCCAGTCCTGGTCCGGATAATCACGACAGATTGTCCCATCGCGATCCAAAAATGCCACCTTCATATACTGCCTCTTCTCTTTACACATCTAAGAATGCTGCCGGATATAAAACCATACCTTCAATATCAGCTAATGCATCCGGTACCAATTCACAAACCATAAAGGCTTCATCAGGTACATCAAATGGTGCTTTAATATTTTTAGTTGATGCCGGAACAAAACCAAAACGCGGATAGTAATTAGGATGTCCTAATACAACCACATGGCCAAATCCAAGCTCAGCACATTTTTTTAGACCCTCAGTAATAAGTTCAGCGCCAATTGCTTGGTTCTGAAATGCCGGAAGCACAGAAACAGGTGCTAGTGCAAGAGTTGTACGATCACCTTCTTTAGTATGTATTAAAATACGACTGAAGAGAATATGACCAACAATCTGGCCATTCAATTCAGCAACTAATGACAACTTAGCCTCAAAATATGGTGAGTCATAAATCGCCTGTACCAAATTAGCTTCATCTTCACGTTCAAACGCAGCCGCCACTACTTTCTTTATTTCATTAAGTTCGTCTTGATGGGCTTCACGAATAATGAGCATAGACCTACCTCTTTTCTATACATTCATTTCATATAATATAATAATACCGTTTTTTAGATGCTGGCGCAATTAAAAAAAGAAAAGCACAGCTTTTCTTTCTAGAACGTTTTCAATCATCTTACAATATTTTTAAATAAATAATTGCTTAACTAATATCATTATCAACCAATAATTCGACATAGGAATCAAAATATTGCTCGATAAAATGAACCTGCTCTTCAATTTCTTTAACTGTATACGGTCGCTTGGCAATAACCCACTTTGTCTCGTTGTCATCACGGCGGTGGATAATCGCAATCACCTTGCCGCTGCAACGATCAATTGGTTTATCAACATCAAGAACGTATACATCTTGTTCCTCTCCGTCACCACCAATAATTCCTGGTACAAAACCATAATTAATTGGATAAGTCGTTCCATAACTATCAGTGTATCCCAATGCTCTGTCAATAATAACATCCACATGTCGATGCATCTTCAAGCACCCCTCTCACATAAGTACTTTTTTACCAATGAAGTCAATACTCTTATGATTATGCCTACATTATATGATGAGCAATATACGATGTCAACCAAATTTGTGAGCATTTACTCATTTCACTAATCGCGCGATTTTATTGTGCTTTTTTATCAATTTCCAAGAGCTGATATTCACCCTGAACCATGTTATAAATAAACGGCAAATTATCATGTGTAGCCGCATGATTAAAGAACCTTAAAATACGTGCAATACTTAATCCAATTTGTAATTGCATCTGAAATAAACCAAAATATGATTTAGTGATACCGACATCTAAAACTTGTAACTGCTGCATTCGCAAATATTCACCATAATTATCAAAAAGCATTTCGAATTCTAAATGGAAAGCGTGATAGTTGTTTAGTCCGCGTTTTCCAAAAATCGGACTGGTCACCCCATATATCCCGGCTCCAAAAATTATCATAAAAGGTTGCTTGCAATTGTTTGCTAAGCGATGAATTTCAAAAAAGTAATTACTATTCATCTGCATTTCCAAGACAAGTACTAAATCTGCTCCTTGACCAAACGCGGCCTGGTAGTGTTCATGATCAAAGTGACGAATCTGAGCATACATATGATTCTCAACTAAAAACTCATTGGCAATACGATATACTTCGCTACTGGCGATAATGTGTAAAATTGGTTTTGCTGCCGTTTCCGACGCCAGCAAAACTTTTCTGACAAGCCAATAGTCAATTCGTTCAATTAAATATGTCTCTGCTTCATTGGGAAATTCCTGATTGAGTAAGGCTAACAGTTTTTTATAATCAATTGCCCTGGTATAACCAAAAAAAGTTAACAAAAAATAATCAACCGTCTCTGCCGGCTGAATAAAGAATGTCGAAAAAGCATCACCAATTAAAATGGCAATTGTTCCGTTTTTTTGCTGTATATAATCACATTCTCTATTCAAACTTATCCGCATAATTTAACACCTGATTTTAATTTAATTAATTGTAAACGAGAAATAAACGCATTTATTGTTTATTTTAAACATATAATAACATATTTATCATTTCAATGCAAAAATATAATTATTATTAAATTTAATTAAAAAACCCATATCTTCAGATATGGGTTTTTCCTATTCAATAAAATCAATTTGTCCGTTTTTCAAATGAATAATACGCTGGTTGCTACTGCCGCGAAACTTTAGATAAGGGTCGAATTTATCGATTTCAAAACGACCATCTACCAAAACATCTATACAAGGCAAACATGCTTTACGCTGCTCATCTTCAAGCAATTCTTCATAGCAGTATCCGGTATAGCACCAAACTGTATGATTACTCTTGGCTTTAAATGCCTTTAAGAATCGTAATAACTCCGGCGGACAATAGAACGGATCGCCTCCAGATAAAGTAATGCCATCCAATAAAGGATTAGCATTAACTTCCTGAATGATTTCTTCCAACCATTTGTCAGTCAACAGCAAACCGCCACGAGGACTCCAGCTGCTTTGATTGTGGCAACCGGGACAAGCATGAACACATCCCGCGAAGTAAATTGAATACCGCAAACCAAAACCATCAGCAATTGTTTCCTTATATATGTTTAAAACACGTAATTTATAATTTAAATCAGTTGGCGCCAAAACCATGTTTTACCCGGTCATGTTCCTCAGCACGTTTTGCCGAGTTCCAGGTTTCCAAATCTCCGGTTAAATATCCGGTAATCCGCCGCATCCGGGTAATGTCTTCACTTTCACAAACCGGACATTTTGAATAAATAACACCTTTGTATCCACATTCACGGCAAGTATCTACCGGATGGTTAATTGAACCATAGCCAATATGTTCATCATGCATCGTTTTAACAATTTTCAAAATCGTTACAAAGTTCTTCTTCGCTTCACCATCAAGCTCAACATAAGTAATATGTCCGCCGCCGGTTAAATTATGGAATGGTGCCTCTTTTTTAATTTTATCAAACATACTAATATGTTCCTGAACATCAACATGGAATGAGTTAACATAATAATCTCTGTCTGTCACCCCACTGATTTCACCATATTTTTGTTTATCAATACGAGTAAAACGGCCACTTAATCCCTCAGCAGGCGTTGCCAGCACCGAATAATTCAAGTTATATTTCTCTTTCAGCGCCGCTACGCCGTCATTCATTAGTTCAATAGCTTTATAAAGCGTATCGTAAGCAATCTGACTGCTGCCATGGCCTTCACCAAACAGAGCAACCATAGCATTGTGACCACCAATGAAGCCGATACCTAAAGTTCCGGTATTAATCACATCACCAATCTCATCATTTGGTCCGAGGTTAATACCGCCTTTCCAAACATCATTGTTCATTAAGAACGGAAATTGTTTAGCTAAAGCACTGCGCTGATAATCATAACGCTCTTTCAATTGTTCACCAACAAAACTAACCATTTCAATTAAGCGATTGTAGAATAACTCAACTGCAAATTCCTGAATCTCTTTCTTTGCAGCCGTCGGTAATGTCTCTTCAGCTTCCAACTTCGCATCAATTGCCAACCGCGGCAAGTTGATTGTTGTAAATGATAAGTTCCCACGACCAAATGAAGTCTTATCACCATGCAAGTTTTCGAACACCCGCGTCCGACACCCCATTGACGCCACCTCATAATAATAACGGCGCGGATCATTAGCATCCCAAGCCTCGTTCACATTAAACGGCGCATCAAGGAAGATAAAGTTCGGGAACAAACTCGTTGCTGTTGTCTCGCAAGCTTGCAACAGCAAATCAAAGTTTGGTGCCTCAAACGCAATATCGCCGCTCATAGCTGCCTTAAAATCTTTCACGGCTTTCTCGTAGTCAGCTTCAGTATATGAAATACCATCTTTTACTTTAAAAATCTGAATCGGGAATACCGGCGTTTCGCCTCGTCCCAAACCTTCAACTGTCGCACTTAGCAATTCGCGGATAACCATCCGGCCTTCCGGACTCGTATCAGTACCATAGTTTATCGAACTAAAAACAACCTGGTTTCCACCACGCGAATGCATTGTATTCAGGTTATGAATAAAACCTTCCATCGCCTGATGGGTGTCTTTTTCAACCTTCATATAAGCATTATGCATAATCGTTTGCACTTCTTCTTCGCTTAACGGCACAATTGCTTGCAATTGGGCTGTTAACTTATGAGTTTCCTCATCACTTAAACTAATACTGCTAACTGCATCATTCACCAATGCTTTGAGTTCTTTTGAATCAACTGAAACATTTTTTAAATCAGCAATAAACTCAATATGACCAACAACATGTTTACGGAATGATTTTAAAACTCCGGGCGCCATAAAAAAATCAAAAGCCGGAATCGACTGGCCGCCATGCTGTTCATTCTGATTTGTTTGGAAAACAATTGTCGCTAACGTTGCATAACTTTGAATTGATTGCGGTGTACGAATTGTTCCATTTTTAGTACGGAATCCGCGATTAAATAAATCTTCCAAATCATACTGAATACAAGTTGTAGTTTTAGTTGGAAAATAATCTAAATCATGAATGTGAATATCCCCATTTTTATGCGCACGATTATATTCTTTGCCAAGTAAGTACTTGCTTGTATAATCTTTGGTTACTTCGGATGCAAAATTCATCATTTGTCCCGCCGGCGTATTGGCTGACATATTAGCATTTTCATTATTAACATCATTTTTTTCAATTGAAACAATTCCGTCCATAATTTGTTTCATATTGGTTTTCTTATCACGTTCAACATTCCGCCATTCGCGATAAATGATATATTTTTTAGCAACTTCAGGTTCTTCTTTCATCAATGCTTTCTCTACTAAATCCTGAATCGCTTCAACACTTACTTCATCACCTTGGATACTTTCCGAAACATCGTGCGTCATTTGTAAAACAACATCATCATCATACCAAATAGAACTTGCTTTATAGGCTTTAATTATGGCGTTTTTAACTTTATCATCACAAAATTCTTCGGTTGTTCCGTCCCGTTTTAAAATCATTTTTGTTTGCATCCCAATCACCTTTCTCAAAATTATTCTTAATATTAATTATACGTGCCATAGACCTTTTTTTCAACGTGAAATTTTGCATTATTATTGTGATTCAGCTACACAATATACCCTAAACGCATACCCCACAATGCTTTCTCAACATTTATGAATTTTATGAAAAAAGAAAATTACCGAACAAAGCAATTTGTCCGGTAATTAAACCTTTATTTAAATCTTATAATATTAAATTTTACTTCGCCAAAAGATGCAAAGCTTGCTCCGCAGCTTTCTGCTCCGCTTCCTTCTTACTTCGTCCCCGTCCTTGTCCAAAAGGAATATCATCAACATATACTTCAACAACAAATTCCTTACTGTGCGACGGACCATCTTCAGTCAGCACCCGGTAATTGACATTGCGCTCACGATCGGCCTGAACCAATTCCTGCAACCGACTCTTAAAATCATCAAACACTTCATAACGATGTTGTTCAACAATCGGCATAAAAATCTGATACAAAAAACTTTTAACCGGTTCAAATCCGTAGACCTTGTACAACGCCGCAATCAAGGCCTCAAAAGCATCCGCCAAAATCGCATGGCGTTCGCGGCCACCTGATAACTCCTCACCCTTACCAAGATACAACATACTAGCAAGGTCTATTTCAGCAGCATAAAGCACCAACGACTCCTCGCGAACCAATTGCGCCCGCAATTTTGTCATCTTCCCCTCATCCATCTCTGCATGCGTCGAAAAAATATAATCAGCAACAATTAAATTCAACACACTATCTCCCAAAAATTCAAGCCGTTCATTGCTCTCAATATTTTTAGTCGTTTCATTCACATATGATGAATGATAAAATGCTTTCTTGATCTCATTCAAATATTGATCGTCAAAACTATATTGTTTTAAAAACAATCGGATTATCTCCTCGTTTTGCATGCTATTCATTCCCTTCAATAGCCTTCTTGCTAACCGCTTGGGCTTGCACGCTATCACTGATTTTCTCGGTAATATGAGCATCAAGGAAGCTCAAACCTAAGCGCAATCCGGCAAAATAAGTAAATCCGTCAGAATTACCATGTGCTTTAATTACCGGCACCTTGACACCAGCTAAAACCGCACCGCCAACTTCAGTATAATCCAAAGTATCACGCATATTTTTAAATGCCGATTTCAATAAAAGACCACCGATTTTAGTCAAGAACCCAGACTTGATTTCTTGTTTCAAAACCGTGAAGATTGCTCGTTGCATACCTTCATGTGATTTCAACATAATATTTCCGGTAAAACCATCGGCAACAACAACATCAGCAAGACCCGCCATAATATCACGAGCCTCAATATTACCAACAAAATTAATCCCGCTAGCCGCTTTCATCATCTGATGCGCCTGCAGATACAAATGATTACCTTTTTTCTCCTCAGTTCCAATATTCAATAAAGCCACCGTTGGTTCATCTTTCTTTAAAATAACCTTAGCAATTTCATTAGCAATAATTGCATTCTGAGTAATATTCACCGCTGTTCCGTCCGCCACGGCGCCCAAATCAGCGAAAATAACCTTCTTATTCTTATCAGTTGTTGGAAACACGGTAGTCAGACACGGCCGATCAACCCCGGCAATCCGCCCAATCATCAACGTTGCTGCTGACAAATAAGCGCCGGTATTCCCAGCTGACATAACTGCATCGGCTTCGCCGTCTTTTACGGCCTGCAATGCCCGCACCATAGAAGAATCCTTCTTCACCCGAAAAGCACTTGCTGACTCATCATAATTAGTAATTTGCTCAGTACAATGAACAACTGCAATTCGCTCCGGATTCCCTGCTGCTTCCAGCAACGGCCGCACCTGAGCCTCATCACCATACAAAGTAATTGTTAAATTCGAATACGTTTGAATTGCCTGAATCGCACCATCAACCTCCGGCTTCGGTGCATTATCAGTTCCCATAGCATCGATGGCTAAACGATATTTTTGCATAATAGCCCTCCTTGTTCATACCAATCCATTATACTATATTTCCATTTTCACAACAATGAAAAAGGCATCCAAAAAGATGCCTTTCTTGTTTTAGTGAATCTACGGTCTAATCAACCTGCCCTTTGTTCAATAAGGACTTGCGATCTAAATACTCACGCAACCGTGCGCAATCCGCTGAGCTAAACAGCTCACGGCTGGCAATCATCTGTTGCACATCATCACGGGCAACTTCCAGAATTTTAAAGTCTTCAACAATATTAGCAACCTTAAAATCCGGTAAGCCACTCTGTTTGTGACCAAAAAAGTCTCCTGGACCACGAGTAAATAAATCATATTCCGAAATTCGGAATCCGTCAGTTGTTTCCGCTAAAATCTGTAACCGCTCCTTCTTAGTCTTAGTTACCAGGTAACAATATGACTGATATTGCCCACGACCAACCCGCCCGCGCAATTGATGTAACTGTGCCAAGCCAAAGCGATCAGCATCATAAACAATCATAATTGTTGCATTAGGTACGTTAACGCCAACCTCAATAACCGTTGTAGAAACAATTACATCCAACTGATGATCCTTAAAAGCATCAATAGTTTCCTGCTTCATATCGCTCTTCTGCTTCCCATGTAGTAAACCAATTCTAAATTCCGGCAACTCCGCTCGCAAATGCTCGTAAAGCTCAGTTGCATTTTGCACATCCAAATGCTCAGATTCCTCAATCAACGGACAAACCACATAGGCTTGCCGTCCCGCCTTCAACTCGCTAACCATCTGCTCAACAACAAAATCCCACTGCTCTTCCATATATAACTCAGTCTGAATCTGTTTGCGGCCGCTTGGTAACTCACGAATACTGGAAACATCCATATCACCAAACACACTAATCGCCATCGTCCGCGGAATAGGTGTTGCACTCATTGACAACACATCAACCCGCTCACCTTTCAAACGCAACACGCGCCGCTGCTCAACCCCAAACCGGTGTTGCTCATCAGTAATAACCATACCTAGATGAGCAAAATGAATATCATCCTGAATCAAGGCATGGGTACCAATAATAATATCCAACAACCCGCTCGCAAGCTCTGCAAGCATCTGCTTGCGCTCCCGCTTCGGCGTCGAACTCGTCAACAAAGCCACCTGAAACTGACTATCAGCAAACAACTCACTAAGTCCCTCATAATGCTGTTCCGCTAAAATCTCTGTCGGTGCCATAAACGCCCCTTGGTAACCCGCCAAAGCATTAGCATATAAACCAATAGCTCCAACCACAGTTTTCCCGCTACCAACATCACCCTGCAACAAACGGTTCATCGCCTGTGGTTGCTCTAAATCATTCAAAATCTCCGCAACCGCCTGCGCCTGACCATCAGTCAAAGTAAACGGCAACTTAGCAATGAAAGCATCCACTTGCTCGTATTCGAAAGCCTTAATATCACCGGCAGCGGCAACATTGGCATTCATATAATGCAACATCCGCATCTGCAACTGGAATAAAAACAATTCCTCATACTTCAAATAACGCCGTGCCTGCTCAATATCTTCATAAGTTTCGGGAAAATGAATCAAACGATACGCATCCTTACGACCAATTAACCGATACTTTTCATGTAAATACTCCGGTAAAATATTCTGAATCTCAATACTCTCAAAAACTGCGAGCATAATCTTAGCAAACCGCGCCTTAGACATACCCGGTGGCAATGGATAGTGCGCCACCAAAGTATCCACACCCTTATCACTCACCAAACGTATTTCCTGGGCCGTAATCTTCCGCTGCTTCTCATCATACTTGCCGCTCACCAACACCTCACTGCCGACTTGCAACTGCGCCGCTAAATAATTACGATTGAACACGACAACTTCAAGCACATCACCATTATGCTGTATTTGGGTTTTTAGAATTTGCTTCCCGCGCAAACGCACCGTTCTCGGGTCGCGAAAAACTGAACCGATAACGGTCACTTTTTCGCCATCAATTCTCTCAGTTTCCTCATAATCACGATAACGGGTAGGAAAATAATTAAGCAACTCAAAACGGCTCGTTATTCCCATCTCTAATAACGTAGCTTCAACCTTGGGACCAATCCCCGGAATATATCGTAATTGCTCACTCATATCAAGTACCTCTTTCTCCTATTATACAAAAATCACAATCACCACGCCAGACAATAATTACTAAAAAACTTGACTTGCGAGTTGACTCACGTGTTACACTGACTATATCGCGATACCAAAGGAGTTTTATATGAAAACTTATAATACTAAAGAAGCAGCTGCTTTATTAAACATTCCTGCACATACCTTGCGTTATTATGACCGCATCAAACTCTTGTCACCGGGCTATTACGAACGCTCGTATCGGACATACAGTCAAAAAGAAATTCTCTTGCTGCGCTACATCATTGTGTTACGACACATCGGTTGCAGCATTGACGAAATTCAACCAATACTGGCACTTTATTTTAAACCGATAACCCAAGAATGTATTGATCAATTAATGAGCTTTATTACCTTGCAACAAAATCGGGTACAAAGCCAAATCGAACAGCTCAGCACAATTTCAACACTACTGACGCTTGCGAGCCAAAATATCGGACAAGAAAATGATGCTATGGATCAACTAATAACCAAAGTCTGTGACGACATCCAATCTTAAGGAGAACAAACTATGACAGACACCGTTATTATCAATGGCAACCCTAATAAAAACAGCATTAGCAATCAAATCATTGATAGCTACCAAAATCATATGGAAAATAACAACATCCATACCAAACGCTATAACATCAACGAAATTGACTTCAATGAAGCTTTACTGCATGGCTACAAAACCGAACTAACTGTCGAAACAATAGCCATCCAGCAGGAAATCCAAGAAGCTAAACTTCTAGTCATCTATGTCCCAATATATTGGGGTAGTTTCCCTGGTCCTTTCAAATCGTTATTCGACCAATTACTCTGGCCAAAAGTTGCTTTCAACATGGCAACCAAAGAATATCTTTTCAAAGGATTATGGCGCAACAAGCAAGTTCGGATTATCTACAGCCTTGGCGGCAGCGAATTTGAACACCGCCTGCTCTACCACCGCGCCGGCATCCGCAGCTTAAAATATGGCTTGCGACTCACCGGAATATTCTCGACCAAAACTACTGCATTAGAAAACTTTGATAACCAAAAACGCCAAACACTTGAATACTACCAAAAACAAGTTCGTAAGGCTGCAGCGGCAGACTTACGACGCATAAAAAAGCAGGCCTGAACCGGCCCGCCTGACATACGTGGGATTCCTCGGAATTCCGCGTATTTTTTTCTATAACCAGTTATTCCATTTACGAATATACCAGCGTTTTACAATTAATGACACTGCCACATAGCCAAATAAAGCTAACAACAGTAATGGGTAGTATGCTAATGGCAAGGCAACAAAACCAAGCGCAGCACCGATAAATGTATATGGCAAAGCTAACGCTACTACGATAACAATAATCGTTGCCAACCAAATTTGCCAAGACGCATTACTTTGCAAAATCGGCAATTTTTCAGTACGAATAATATGCACAATCACAACTTGCGAAATCAGCCCGAAAACAAACCAGCCGGTTTGGAACAGCGGCGCTAATTCCGGATTGTTGGCACCAAGCACAAACCATAGCAATGCAAACATCGTAACATCAAATATAGAACTGATTGGCCCAATAATTAGCATAAATCTTTTCAGCCGGTCAGCACTCCATTTTTGCGGTTTTTGCAAATATTCAGCATCAACATTATCCCATGGAATCATGGTTTGTGAAACATCATACAATAAGTTTTGCACCAATAACTGTACCGGTAACATCGGCAGGAATGGTAAGAAAATACTTGAAACCAAAACACTGAAAATATTACCGAAGTTTGAACTGGCTGCCATTTGCACATACTTAACAATATTACCAAAAATATGACGACCTTCAAGTACGCCTTCTTCAAGCACTTGCAAATCTTTTTCCAGCAAAATAACTTCTGAATTCTCTTTAGCAATATCAACTGCAGTATCTACAGTAATGCCTAAATCAGCTGCTTTCAGCGCCAAGGCATCATTAATGCCATCGCCCAAGAATCCCACTGTATGCCCCAGTCCCTGTAGACTCAGTACCACACGTTGTTTTTGCAGCGGACTCACTTTAGCAAAAATACTTGTTCTTGCCGCTACCGCAGCTAACTCAGCATCAGTCATTGCCTCAATCTCAGTTCCTTGTAACACGAATTCTGTATCAATTCCTACATGGCGGCAAATGTTCCGGGCAACCTCAAGATTATCCCCGGTCACAACTTTAACCGCAACCCCGGCATCCTGCAAACTGCTAATTGCCTTAGGAGCACTCATTTTTGGTGGGTCATATAAAGCAATAAAACCATCCAGAACCATGTCATGCTCATCCTCAACCGTCCATTGCTCTTTATCCTCATCACGATAAGCCACAGCCAGCACACGCATTCCCTGGCTATTTAAATCTTTGACCAACTCACCAATAGCATCAAGCATAGCTTGATCAATTGGAATAATGCCTGACTCCGCGGTATAAGCATGCGTACATAATGCCAGTACTTCTTCCATTGCGCCTTTAGTAATCAGGCGCTTTTCGCCGCGACGACGAACAATCACCGACATCCGTCGCCGTTCGAAATCAAACGGCAACTCATCAATCTTTTCGTAATTATTCTCATTTTTTGCCAAACCAACTTCGTTGGCATAATCAATAATCGCGCGATCCAATAAGTTTTTCAAACCAGTTTGATAATAACTATTCAAATAAGCATAACGCAACACATGTTCATCTTCCTGACCATGCACATTTAAATACCGATCCAAAATGATTGTATCTTCGGTTAAGGTTCCGGTTTTATCAGTACATAAAACATCCATAGCACCAAAATTTTGAATCGCTGAAAGCTGTTTAACAATAGTTTTATGCTTAGCCATTGTTGTAGTACCTTTTGATAAGTTAGTTGTAACAATTAAAGGTAACATCTCAGGAGTTAAACCAACAGCAATTGAAATTGCAAACAACAACGCTTGCAACCAGTCACCTTTAGTAATTCCGTTAATTAAAAATACTAATGGCACCATGATAAACATGAAGCGAATCAATAACCAACTGATATCGTTAACGCCTTTATCAAAACTTGTTGGTTTTGCCTTTGATTGAATAAGTTCCTCAGCAATTGATCCAAAGAATGTATCATCACCAATACCAATAACAACGGCAAAGCCAACACCACTAACAACATCAGTGCCCATAAAGCCAATTGTGCTGAAATCTAGAATACTATTTTCATCACCTTGCTTTACTGCAAATTTTTCAACTGCTTCAGCCTCACCGCTAAATGCAGACTGACTCACGAAAATATCTTTAGCATGAATGAAACGGACGTCGGCTGGAATCATATCTCCGGCAGAAAGCCGAATAACATCACCAATAACAACTTTCTCCATGTCAATCTCAGCCAAAACACCATCACGATACACCGTTGCCGTTGTATCTACCAACTGATGCAAATCCATTGCACTTTTATTTGCTTTATACTCTTGGACAAAATTCATTATCCCAGACACTAAAACCATTAAACCAATAACAATGACACTTGTCCAGTCTTCACTATCAGGTGAAGCTACATACACATCAGTTACCCAAGTAATTAGCGTCAAGATAGAAAGTATCATAATAAATGGATTCCAAAAAGAACCAAATAAAATTGACATCAAGCTTCTTGGTTTTTGTGCTTGGATCTCATTTATACCATCCCGTTCCAGACGAAACTCTGCTTGTTCAGTTGTTAAGCCGGTTTCATAACTTTCCGTTTTATTTAGTGCATACTCAAAAGATGCAACATTAAAACTGTTCAGTTTATTTTCCAATACCCCATTTTCTACACGAACTTTTGTTTTTTTATTGTTGAACATAACAATCCTCTCCATTCTCACATGAAGCAGGCACAACAAATCCTTATACTGTCCGCAAGCGGTAGTATGTCTGCTCCATATTCATTTGTCTGTATTTCCTTGGAACGCTACTGGAGTCCATAACATCCACCGCCTTTCATCTTGAAATCAATAAAAAAATCCCACCATACAGGTGAGATTCAAAATTCAAATCAAAGCAAGATAAGCTCACAAAAAAACTTATCCTTTCTTACTTCATTGAGTTTTAGCACTATACAGCGTCTGATTGATGTTCGTAGCTACATTAAACACCACCTTAATTCGATGGCATCTGTTGACCCTTTGGCATCTCTCGATATTTCAGGGCAGCAGCGTGTATCTGTATAGGAGCCTCACCTAATATAAGAATATATTTTATTGTCTACATATATTGTAACACTCCTGGCTATACATGTCAAAAGGGTGTACTTGTTTTACCATGGAATTTTGTTGTATAATGTATGAAAAGGAGCGTTCAATTTATGAAATTTACTTTAGAAAAAGTTTTCTTACTTATCGGCAGCATTTTTGCGGCATTTGGTCAGGCATTTTTTGCCCTAATCATCTTTGTTGTTCAAAACTTCTCCGGAACCGATATGGCTGATTTTGGTGACTCTTCAATTTTCACTGACAGTCCATATGCTACTATTTACTGGCTCTTATCTTTAGTAGGCTTTGCACTGCTGATTACAGTATTCGTGCTTGCATTCTTTTTAAATAAAAACCCAAAACTTATTGCCAGCCTCAGTATAATTTTTACAACTGCAGCGGCAGTTGTGAACGTACCAAGTTCTACCTTTATCCCTATATTTCTAGCATACGGTTTTATCTGCGCTGCGGTGCTTATGGTCTTCAACCGCCTCAAAAAAGCGGAATCAGCACCAACACAGTCAAAACCTGAAATCAATAATGGCGTTCCATACGAATTCCAACAATATACCGCTTAAAACAACCTTCCTGGTTGTTTTTTTATTTATCAACAAAAGCCGGCGCAGTTTTCACTGCGCCGGCTTTCCCGATTCCTGTAAAAAAACGCGCTCATTTCTGTTTCGGGGGAAATACAAAATGAGCGCGCCTCTTTCTTACTTCCGTTGTTTATTATTTCGTCTTGATAATGCAATTCCGACAATAACGACTACTGCTCCCCCAACAAGTACTGGCGTCATCTGATCCTGACCGGTATTTGGCAATGAACCATTACCATTATTTGTATCATCAATCACCGTTACATTAATCGGTTTTTCAACTATTGTTGCTGTAGTGGTTGCATCATATCTAGTTACCGTGTTATCTGCCGGAACATAAGTTGTTACTTGCACTATAGTTGCTTCGTTAACATTATCTAATGGTGTCATATCACCATGAACTTCCATAGATTTAGTTGTCCGCGAACTTTTCAAAGCTGCAGCTCCCGCTTGATTCAATACGTAACTTTCCAGAGTTCCATTATTACGTAAAGTTTGCAATTGCGTGACCGTCATTGTCACATCACTAGCATCAATAGTGTAAACAACTGGTAATACCACTTGTTCAGCTGCATCACTCGTTTGGCCTGAAGCATGAACGGTTACCGCAGTAAACATATCATCTTTGAAAATAGCACCATCGGTTGGCATACTCCAGTTTCCAGAAGCATCAGCAGTTACCCGGATTGTGTTGCCATGCGGGCAAGTGACATCAACAGTAGCATTAGCTGGAGCAATCCCAGTTAAAACATCTTCGTCTTCATAAATAACATCTATAGTTGGTTTTTCAACCTCTATTTTTTGACTTACTGACTGATAGATTGTTCCGCTATAACTTAGAATATTTGCCGGTAATGAGCTCGCACTAAATTGACTGGCAATTGTTTTCAAAGGAACTTTTTGCATTGCAAACGGATCACGGTAAGTGATACCTAATAAATCATCAGCAGTAATATCTGTCCACGTAATTGTTTCTTTATTGTCGTAAGCACCCTTATCGGTACTTAAGCCAGTTAAAGTTGCGTATTGATTATCCTGAACTTTAAAATACATTGATGTTGTAAATGTAGAAGCGGCACTTAAATCAGCGTATAATCCTTCATTGCCATAAAGAACAATCAGTTGTCCGCCCGCATACGTTTTTACGCCTGGTCTTGCAGCAACTAGTGATAAATCAGTCACCCGATCATAACGAACATCCAGTTCAGTTAAGTTAGGCATTGCATTAATGAAACTAATATCTTTAATTCCAGTACTCCACAATGCAACTTTTTTTGCTGTCGTAAAACTTGCTAATGCCTCTGTTCCCAACAATGGAATTTCAGTAATTGATAAACTCTCAATGTTAGGTAATTGACCATCTAAAACTGAAATATCCAATGGCTCTCCTGAGTAATAGGTAAAGTCAATAACATAACCACCATTATCATACCAGTTAAGCGTTGTCAGTTGTGGCAAATTAGCTACCGGACTAATATCTGTCATTAACTTTGAATAACCGACTTCTAATGTCCGTAAGTTAGTTAAGCCACTCAAGCGATTTAACTCTTCATAACTAATATTGGCACTTGAATTAATTCGCAGAAAGTTAAGATTTTTAAGCTGTTCAATTCCCTCAAGTGAACTAAATGGTGCATTAATAATATGATCGATTCGTGTTACCTTATCCAAATCAGCTTGAGTAATAGTTCCGGTTTTTGGCAATGAACCATGATCCTGCAACCATTTAAAGAATTCTTCATCAAAGCCATATTGATTTACTGCTTTAAGCATTGAACTTTGCTGTGTTGCCGACTGATTGTTATCAGTATTATTTTCAGTCGATAAAATGGTATCTAAATCAACTGATTCCTCTGCTGTGTTTTCATTATTTTCGCTAACAACCTCATCATTTCCTGATGCTTCAACATTTATTTCCTGTGATGTACCGGTAGTATTTTCCGTAGTTGTATCCTCAGCGTTCACAGTAATAAATGATGATGCAGCCATACTTAAAAAGACAATTGCTGCCGCCCCTATTTTTATAAATTTCATTACTTTTCCCTCCACTATTTCATTACCAATATATTATCAACTCGCCTACCCGAATGCAGTAAAATAAGAGTTAAAATTATTAAATTTATGAAATGCTCTTTTGATAAAAAAAAAGCCATTACGGCCAACCCGGAATGGCTTTTCATCATTGCTCACGGTAGAGCAAGTCTTCGACTTCCTTCTGCTCGCGGCGGATAATATAGTACTGCACAACAAATATAATAATCGGTACCAAAATCAATAATAATATAAAAAAGAAAAAAGTTTGAAAATTATTAATAATCCCAAAATCTTCAGGATTCAAATAAATATTGCTAACTGGCAATATCTTCTTATCAGTTTCGTACACATTAACGGTAATAGCGCTGCCGAGCTCAGTGGCAAAAGTAACTTGATACTTACCGGCAGCTTCATCAATGACATGCGTTAGCACACTTGTAATCGGAACTGTACTGCCATCATTTGTTTGCCATGCATGAGCATTGGTAATGCGAATCAGATCATCATTGCTTAATTGTCTAAATACACCTGACTCAACAAGCACATCATGAGCATCTATAGCCTCTTGAACTTCTTTATTAATAACTGTCTTTTCAAATAAAACCGTAACATAAATTGTCTTCTTAACAACAGTCCCATTCTTATCAACAGCCGAGACCTCTATCGGATATGTCCCGGCCTCATCATAGTTTTCTTGCAATTGGTCATCAACAAAACCATAAACTGTACCAGGAACGGCAGTTAGCATCAAACTGATGAACAATGCCATAAACAGTTTCTTAATCATGCTGGTCACCGCCAATAAAAACAATAGTTGTCGTAACCTGCTCAGCAGCAATGTCGCGTTGGTAATGAGCCTCAAGCGTCTGTGCCAAACTAGTAATCATGATAATTCCATTTCCGCTGCTATATTTATTATCTTTGTTAATAAATGATTGAATTTCCGTATCTCCTTGCAAACGCGCAATATTATTCTCAGCAGCGGTATTCACACATTCGAATACTGCATTATTTTGCTCATCAAGAAACAAATTGACCTGTATTTCGGTTTCCGGAATCGCATATTGAATAGCATTCGACAAAATATTATGAATTAATAACTTCACCATTGCTTTATTACTGAAAATTGTCAGTGTTTCCGGAACTTCGATTTCTAATAAAACTTTTCGCTCACGAATTTGAGCTGCAAAAGTTTTGCGAACTTCTGAGACAATCTTTGATAAATCTACTGATTCTTTTTCTAATACCATTTTTTGTTCATTACTGGTAAAAACTTGTAACATCTCATTAATTGATTGTAGTAAATTATCTGCATGCTGCACATTGTATTCAGCAATCTCTCGTGCCCGCTCATCATTATTATTCAGATGACTTAATTGCGTTTCATTTTCAAGTAACATTTGATAAACCGGCGTTTTTATTTCATGAATAAATGCCCGCGCGATAAGCTGACTATTAACAAACTGCTCTTTATTAATATAAGCTGCTTGTTGCAACTCAGCTTCTTTTTGGGCAGTACGCGAAATATTTTCGCGAAGTCCGTGAGCAAAATATTTAATTTTTGAGTTTATCACATCATCAGACTGAGCATTAATCACTTCATTCAATTGATACTTTTCCATTTTGCCAATTGTTTCCTTGAGCGTTGTCATCGATTGCACCATTAATCGTTGGAAGGCAAATACTGCGGTAATCAATATAATTGTAGCAATCCCAAGCAAGATAATTTGCAACGTTGTAATATTCAATAAAAAGGCTGTGACTTGCACTTGGTAAATATTGTACCAAACTTCATAAGTACTGCCATTTTTGATAAAGGTGCCATTTCCTTGTGAAAGGGAGACACGTTGATCAAGACTTTCGTGAATACTTGCTGCACTATTGACTGGCATCATCGTATTATAAATATTAATTCCATCTTTAAAAACAATAAGTTCCATTGGATACTCATCGATAATCTGATCAAATTGTGCAACGAGTTTCTGGGTATCAGTTATTGTCTCAAAAGCATCATCCAATTGCTCCTGAGTATCAGTCAAATAACTATCCTGCAATCCATTATAGTATGCCGGCACATAAAAAATGCTGCCAAAAAATAATAAAATGACAACAACATATGCCAACACAATAATTATTAATGTTCTTTTACTTTTATTATTCATCCCATTTATACCCAAATCCTCGAACTGAAATTAATGAGCTAATTTGCAGCTTGCGACGTAAAGTATTAATATGTACATCAATCACGCGCTCATCTGTACTCTCATGATTTCTATCCCAAAGCCTTTCCAGAATTTCCTCGCGGCTAAATGCCACCCCTTTATTTGCTAAAAAAAGCGCCAGTAAATCAAACTCTTTTCGGCGCAATTCAATTTCTACGCCACCAACAAGTACTTTACGTTCTTTTAAAAACACCTGTATTTGCTCTATTTCCGAAGTTAACATTCGCTCATCATTTTGAATAGCAAGCGGCTGTTCTAATACCCGCTCAATATATTTCAATAAAACATCCCTGTTAATATCTTTTGTCAAATAATAATCAACATACTGATTTAAAGCTTCCAACTCACTGTCCGGTGTTGGTTCAGCGGTTAGCAATATGGTTTTCAGTGTTGCATCCATATTCTTTATTATACTTAAAAAGCGGATACCATCATCATTCCCCATGACCCGATCCGAAATAATTAAATCATAACTCTCACTATTTTTACTAAATTGCTCTATTGCCGAAATTGAATCAAACGCGATATCAACATCATATCCGGCCTCCGACAATATTTCTTGCATCTGTATTGCATACGATTGGTTATCATCAACAAATAAGATATGCTTCATAATAAAACTCCATTCTTAAATTATTTTGCATAACGTATTTCCCCCACAGTTTAACAATGATTTAATTATAGCATAAAACTTTCAAAATTAAAGCGTCTTGTTCTACAATAAAAGAATTTGTTGCCAAATAAAAAAACTCCCAATTGGGAGTTTTTCATTAGTCGCGTTGACGTTGTTTCTTAGCACGACGGCAAGATGGACAACGAACTGGATCGTTTTCAAATCCTTTTTCACGGAAGAATTCTTGTTCACCTTCAGTAAAGATAAATGTTTCACCGCAATCTTTGCATACGATTTCTCTATCAGCCATTTTACAGACCTCCTTTCAATTGTTACCAATCAAAAATAATTTCCAAAAACCTGATCAATAACATTGAAAGGACATTTACATTTATTTTTTGATTTGAACCGGATATGAACTCATTATACCATAAGAAAATATGAAGTACAAACAAAAATGCATAATATACATGAAATAGTATTATTTTTCCTTTGCGAGAAAAAAAGAGTGCCCGGGACACGAGGTCCCGGTCACTCTCCACTTACAAACAATTACTGCTTAACACCACTTTTGGCACCTTGCGCCGGTAATTTTGCATTTGCCAAAACATTTGAATCATAAGAAAACACCTTACGTTCGCGTCGTTGTTTAGCCTTAATCGCAAATTGAATCAAACGATCTGTTAACTCGGTAAAATCAACGCCGCTCTCCTGCCACAAATAAAATGACAATGAACCAGGAATAGTGTTAATCTCATTTAAATAGACATTACCCTCTTCCTTATCAATCAAGAAATCAATCCGTGATACTCCCGACATATTTAAAGTATAGAACGCTTGTCGTGCCAAACGCTGAATCTCCTTCGTCGCCTCTTCGCTGATCCGCGCCGGAATAACCCGGTTTGTCGCTGCCATACCGGCACCTTTGCTGCCACCACCAGCGGTTTTCGCACCGTCCGTTTTCAACAGCGCTAACTTACCACCGTCTGCCTTGCTGCCACCTTTGCCTTTACCGCCTTGATATTTATCACGATAACTCAAAATTTCATCACTGCCGGTCACTTCCTCAATCGGCGAAGCAACTGCATGAGTGAAATCGCCCAGCACTGAGCAATTCACTTCCAATAAATTATTAACAACTTGCTCAACGATAATCTTATCATCAAACTGAGCTGACTCATTAATCGCTTCAATTAAACTATCAGTGTCTTTAGCAATACTGATTCCTACACTTGAACCAAGATTAGCCGGCTTAACAATAACCGGGAAATGCAAGGTTGCTTCAATACGATGAACAAAGCGCTCAGGCTGTTGTTCCCACTGATTACTATACAACCAAACAAAAGGCACCACCGGCAATCCATTTGCTTGCCAAATATTTTTCATAAACACTTTATCTTGGCCAACTGCCGCCGCACCAACAGTCGGTCCGGCATAAGGAATACGCAACGAATCAAGATATCCCTGTAAAGTTCCATCCTCAACATTAGTTCCATGCACTACCGGAAAAGCAACATCGATCTCAGCAATCGGCTTATTTTTCAACATTTTAAACGGAAAAGCATATACATAATGATGCCCATGCTCAGTTTGCAATAATACTTGCTGAGCATTAGCGATAGCTGCATCTAAATCTTTAAACGTCTCAATATTAGTCAGCGCTTTACCGGTATACCACCGATTTTGTTTTGAAATATATAAAGGCACTACTTCATATTTATTTTCGTCCATAGCAGCAATTGCTTGCATTGCACTAATGATTGAAATCTCATGTTCAACGCTCTCACCGCCAAATATTACACCTACACGTACTCTCATAAACTCACCACCGATAAAAAAACCGATGTCCTCCTTCCGTTGCTACGTAATTCATCATATAATTATATCTTATTTTACCACGCTAATCAATATAAGTATCACGCTCGTTAACCAAAACCCCAAGCGCAATAGTAATCTCTTCCAGCGTCATTTTTCGTGAAAGCTGAGGAAGTTTATCTAAATCAAACCACTCGACGGCAAGCGTCTCGTGATTTGGCACCGGTTCACCACCAATAACCCTAGCGGCAAAAACATATTGATGGGTCGAAAAAAACGATGGCCGATCCAAATATAACCGATGATCAAACACTGCCAAAAACTGCTTAATCTCAACCGCGTATCCTGATTCCTCAAACACTTCTTTCACCGCTGCCTGCCGCGGCGTGGTGTCAACATCACACCAGCCGCCCGGCGGCGACCATAAGCCGCTGTCTTTTTCCTGAACTAGCAATAATTGATTGGTATCATTAATCACTAGTGTCCGTACCGACGTTTGTGCGGTTGGATACTTATAATCAGCATATATATTCGGACGCACCTGCTCGACGCCAGTATACGCTTCAAGAATCTCATGGCTGAGCTTCTCGAGCTCTTCATAATTCTCGCGCGCATACTCATCAGTTGTAAAACTTTGTCCAATTTGGGCAATCGCTTGCACTTTTTTAATAAACTCAAAATATTTATCTGTCATTATATAAAGCCTCCAAGCTATTCGCTTACATTCTCATCAACTATCATCAATGCTTCTTCAGGATAATCGGTAATAATATTATCTACATTACGATCACGATACTTAATCATACTATCGGTATCATTGACGGTCCAAACATACACCTCACGCCCATTTAAATGTGCCTGCCGAATAAAGTTTTCAGTCGCAAATGTTGTCTCAACACAATAAAAATCAACATCCAATGCCATCGGATCGCCAAAGACACCAAACATGATATAACCAATTTTTAGATTCGGATTTAAAACCCGCACTTTTTGAAGTGCTGAATAATCAAGCGAGGTAATTACTACCTCGTTTTGCATATTCAAATTCTCAACTATACTAACCGTCTGACTAATCAAAGTTTGATCATGTCCATTAGTCTTAATTTCGATATTAACCTTAATTTTTCCCTTAGCAGTTCGTAAAAACTGTTCCAGCGTTGGCATCTTGTCTTGCGCATCTCCACTTAAAAGTGAATGCTCCTGAATTTGCGCATATGTCAGTTCCCACACATTAGCATCAACCCCGAGTTCACGCTCAAGATTAGTATCATGAGTTATAACTACTACATTATCGGCAGTTACCTGTACATCAATTTCGGTGTAGTCAGCTCCTACTTCAATTGCATACTTAAGCCCGCTGATTGAATTCTCCGGCGCATAAAGACCACCGCCGCGATGCGCCGTGACAGCAATATCATAGGGGATTGGTACCGTTAGATTACGAAACCCTGTCCACAAAATAGCTCCGGCCGCAACAATTAAAATAATAATTCGAATAAACTTTCGTTGTATTAACGGTACCCGCACCTCCGGCAGCACTTTTTCCTCAATCGGAACAAAGCGCTCATACCGATTACGCCAACGATAAAACAATACCGTCGAATATGAAATTGCCAGTGGCAACCCTAAAATAAGCGGTACTATCGTGACCACAATTCCTAAGATCGTCAAGAATAACATGAAAAAGATATCCCAAAGCATACTGCTATTTTCAATAGCAACAATGACTCCGTAAAGCAAATCCGGAATCAGCAGCAGTAACCAACCAGCAATTGCAGCAACAATCTGAATCACAAAAACAGCAAATAACAAGCGAATCTTATGGCCTTTGGTCAACTCATTGCTATGCTTTAGCCCGGTCGCCAAATCTTCGTTTTCCAAAACAACGAAATGAATCGCGAAAAACCAACGAGTCGTTAAATACACACATAAAGCAAAAACAATTACCAGTAACACCGTCAGCCATGGCGATGCTAAAATAAAACTCAAAATATACTCAGGAATATTAATTGCCGGAATCAACGCGCTGCTAAAACCAATCTGCAAAAACGGCAGAATTACCAAAATATATAACAGCGCTTTAATTCCACTTGGACGAAAAATCTTTTTAATATGCTGCAATGACTCAAGAAAAGCACCGGTTCCCATCAAGGGTAAATACCAATAACTATTTCGCGACAATACCAACAGCCCGCCGAACTCTGCCAAAGTAACAAAGCTCACCAAAACAATAAACACAACCGCAGTTAAAACTCCAATCGGTCCGACAAAAAAACTAACCAGCGTATTATTGGCAATCACCTGGTACCCGGCTAAATACAAAAAACCGCGAATCAATAAACGAAACAACGGAAAAATTAAAGCTGGTAAAACAACTCTAAAAAACAACTCATACATAGTTGCCGCTCGCAGCATATCACGATAATTTTCCCAAACCTCCGCTAAAAAAGACTTCCCAGATTTCACAACGATTGCTCCTTTAAATACTATTCCTCTATTTTATCACTATTTTGATTGAAAGAAAATAAGAAACCCGGTCAACCCAAGGTCGACCGGGTTTCCTGCTTTTACCCAATCTGCAACGCAAGCCATTCACCATCAATAACCAACTTGTCAATTACAAGTCCCAAGCCCTGAACGAGCCTTTCAATTTGCTCCTGCTCCTGCATCATTATCCCGGAAATAACAATAACTGGTGCCAGACCAATCATCTGCGGCAATAACTCAGTTAAAATTGGCAATGTAATATTAGCAATAATCACATCAAACCGCTCTTCCTGCGGCACAGCGCTCGCATGTATAACTTGAACAACATCAGCTAAATCATTAGCAACAACATTTTCTCGTGCCTCCAGAACCGCTTGTCTATCAATTTCAGTAGCAAGCACAAACTTTGCTTGATTACGCGCTGCAAACATCGCCAAAATACCGCTGCCGGTACCAACATCCAAAACCCGTTTACCAACCAAATCAAGCTCCGCCAACAAACTAGCCGCAAGCTGCGTAGTGGCATGATCACCAGTACCAAACGCCATCTTCGGCTCAAGTACAATCCGCACCTGCTCAACACTCGCTGTCGCTCGCCACGGTGGCACAATCGTGATATTCCCTAACGGAATATCAACAACCGAATCGCGCCACTGCTGCTCAAAATCCGGCATCTCATATAATTCAACCTGCAAACTCTGCGCCACCCGCTCAGCACCAAATAAATCCACAAAGTATTGCTCAACCTCAGTCTCAGCAATACTTACTGGCAAATAAAAACGAACAAAGCTCGTATCACTCTGATTGGCTGAAAAAATTTCGCCATATTGTTCTCGGGCAATCCGCTCAGCACTAATCGGTGCCACTACCTCAATCCCGACGGCAAAAAAATCACCAAACTGTGCCCCCAAAGCATCGGCATCCTCCCCCTCAACTACAAACCAGCTCACCTGGCGAAACTGCTCCATATACTCAACCTCCAATTACTCTTCACTTTATTATAACAAAAAAGTGAGGTCCATAGTAATGAACCTCACCAACCGATCATCACTTCCGTGGCGGAATCAATAATCGCAACCCATTTAAAATAACCAGAATCGTACTGCCCTCATGAGCAACAACACCAAACGGTAAATCAATAAGCATAAATAAATTAGAAAGTACCAACAAAATAATTATTGTTGTTGAAAAAATAATATTCTGCTTAATAATCCGATTCATTTTTGCTGAAGTATCAATTGTAAACAAAATCCGCCGCAAGTCATTTTTCATCAATACCATATCAGCTGTTTCTAAAGCGACATCACTGCCCTCACCCATGGCAACGCCAATCGTTGCCGTTGCCAATGCCGGAGCATCATTAATACCATCACCAACCATCGCAACTCCATGATATTTTTCCTTCAATGCTTTAATATGTTCAACTTTATCCTCAGGCAAACAGCCGGCAATATACTCCTCAATCCCGGCTTGCTCGGCAATAGACGCCGCCGTATGAGGATTATCGCCAGTCAGCATAACCGGCACAAGTTTTCGACGCCGCAACTCCGCAATTGCCTCTTTCGTACTTTGCCGCACCTCATCCTGCAACGCTAAAAACCCACATATATGACCAGCTTCACCAATATAGACGATTGTTTTTCCTTGACTCTGCAAAGTAAATCCTTTTGCGACAATATCCTCATCACCATCAGTAATAAACTTTGCCTTCCCAGCTTGATATAACTTGCCTTCAAACTCGGCAGAAACACCAAAACCCGTTACCTCCTGGTAATTCGTCAACGGTAACAACTCAACTAAATCATCTGCTGCCCGACGTAAAATCGCCTGTGCTAACGGGTGATTAGACAAGGCTTCAATTGAAGCCGCCAATTGTAAAATCCGCCCTTCATCATATCCATCAGCAACAACAATATCCGTGACATCCAAAATCCCTTGGGTCAAAGTTCCGGTCTTATCAAAAGCAATAGCCTGTAAATCAGCAACCTGTTCCAATGCCACACCACTTTTGAACAATACACCGCGCTTAGCACAATAAGAAACCGCTGAAAGAATCGCCGGCATCACCGATGCCACCAAGGCGCACGGTGATGCTACAACAAGCAGCACCATTGCTCGATAAAATGCAGTATTGATATCCCAAGCAAAAACAAATGGTCCGCCAACAAACAGCAGCACCGCTAAAATCAGTACCACCCAAACATAAATACCTTCAAACTTCTCAATAAACAACTGCGACTTCGGCTTCTCGCTCTCAGCCTCTTGCACCATAGCAATAATCTTCTGCAAAGTCGTCTCCGTCGCCACCTTAGTCATCTCAATCGTCAACGCCCCGCTCATGTTAATCGCTCCGGCATAAACATCCAGTCCCGGCTCTGCCTGAATCGGCAGCGACTCCCCGGTAATAACAGCGTTATTAATCGTACTAATACCATCAATAACCATTCCATCAACCGGAATTCGCTCACCGGCACGACAAATAATAACATCACCAACATTCAGCTCAGCAATTAATGTTGTACGATAGCTGCCATCTGGTAACACAACATCTGCACTTTCCGGCTGCAACTCCATCAACTTAGTGATCTCAGCCCGACTCTTCTCATTGGCATAAGTCTCTAAAGCACCGCTCAAAGAAAAAATAAAAATTAATAATGCTCCCTCAGCCCAATGACCAATAATCATTGCACCGATTGCTGCAAAAATCATTAAAAACTCAACATTCAGTTTATGGGTTTCAAGCGTCGCCTGAACACCTTTTTTAGCAGGTGAAAAACCACCAATAACAAATGCCAGTACAAAAGCCACTTGTGGCAAAACGTTAATCTGCAAAAACTCCAGAAAAAACCCTAAAGCCATCAACAACCCAGCCACTACCACTGCCAGAATTTCCGGATTACTTATCAAAAAGCGATTCAATTGCTTCATTCTAAATCGTAATAATTCCATTTTATTGTACTCCTTTCAACATTGTATTGATTACAATTAAATTATAACCTATTCACAAATAGAAGTAAACAAAATCAACGAAACAGCAATCATTCCGATTTGAAGTCTATCTTTGGGAGAAAATAAAAAAACCGCGAGTGCAACACTCGCGGTTTTTCACCTTTTTACATCATTCCCGGCATTCCGCCACCCATTGGCGGCATTGCAGGCTCATCTTTTGGAATATCACTAATCGCTGCTTCAGTTGTTAAGAACATAGCCGAAACACTTGTCGCATATTGTAATGCACTACGTGATACTTTAGTAGGGTCAACAATTCCTTGTTCAATCATGTTTACCCATTGACCATTCACAGCGTTAAAACCAACTCCGTTTTGCTCATGACGCAGACGTTCAACAACAACTGCCCCTTCATAGCCAGCATTTTCGGCAATTTGGAACACTGGTGCTTCAAGTGCTTTCAATACAATTTGCACACCGGTTTTCTCATCACCCTCAGCAGTTAATTCTGCTACTTTTTTGTATACATTCATAAATGCAGTACCACCACCGGCAACAATTCCTTCTTCAACTGCCGCACGGGTTGAGTTTAATGCATCTTCAATACGTAATTTACGTTCTTTTAATTCTGTTTCAGTTGCTGCGCCAACTTTGACAACTGCAACCCCGCCAGCTAATTTAGCTAAACGTTCTTGTAATTTTTCTTTATCAAAATCTGAAGTCGTTTCTTCAACTTGAGCACGAATTTGTGCAACACGTGCATCAATTGCTGTTTTTTCACCAGCACCACTCACAATTGTTGTTGTTTCTTTAGTAACCAATACCCGTCCTGCTTGACCAAGATTTTGCATTGTTGTTTGTTTTAAATCATACCCTAAATCTTCAGTAATATAGGTTGCTCCGGTTAACACCGCGATATCTTCAAGCATTGCTTTACGACGATCACCAAATCCCGGTGCTTTAACTGCAGTTACATTTAAAGTTCCGCGCAAACGGTTAACAACTAATGTTGATAAAGCTTGTCCTTCAATATCATCAGCAATGATAAGCAGAGGACGACCTGATTGCATTGTTTGCTCAAGAACCGGAAGAATATCTTCAATATTAGTAATTTTCTTATCCGTTACTAAAATGAAAGGTCCTTCTAATTCAGCTTCCATACGATCAGTATTAGTTACCATATATGAAGATAAGTACCCGCGATCAAATTGCATCCCTTCAACAACATCAAGTTCAGTATTGAATCCTTTAGATTCTTCGATGGTAATAACACCATCTTTACCAACTTTTTCCATCGCTTCAGCGATTAATTGACCGATTTCTTCATCTGCTGCCGAAATTGCTGCAACTGATGCAATATCATTTTTATCTTGAATTTCAGTAGTAATTGATTGCAATTCTTCAACTGCTTTACTTACTGCCATTTCCATTCCGCGACGAATGCCGATCGGATTTGCTCCGGCAGCTACGTTTTTGATTCCTTCATGAATCATAGCTTGCGCCAATACCGTTGCCGTAGTAGTTCCATCACCAGCAATATCGTTAGTTTTCGAAGCTACCTCAGCAACTAGTTTTGCGCCCATATTTTCAAAACGATCTTCTAATTCAATTTCTTTTGCAATTGTTACCCCGTCATTAGTAATTAACGGTGAACCAAATGCTTTTTCTAATACAACATTACGCCCTTTAGGTCCAAGGGTTACTTTCACGGCATTCGCTAATGTGTCCACACCGGTAACCATTTTTTGACGGGCTTCATTACCAAAAAGTACTTCTTTTGCCATAGTTATTTCACTCCTTTATTTATTTTACGATTGCGAGAATGTCTTTCTCACTTAAAATCAAATATTCTTTGCCTTCATACTTTGCTTCAGTACCTGCAAACTTACTGAATAAGATTGTTTGACCAACCTCAACAGCTAGAGGAACAACCGTTCCATTTTCTAGTACGCGCCCAGTACCTACGGCAACAACAACTCCTGCATTAGACTTCTCTCCGGCAGACTCCGTTAAGACAATTCCGCTAGCTGTTGTCGTTTCAACTTCTTTTACTTCAATAACAACTTTGTCATATAATGGTTGAATCATTTGTAAAACCTCCGTTTGGTATTTAGCACTCTGTTTATTTCAGTGCCAATTATTATATTATCACTTTTGTATTTTTAAATCAAGTAAGATATCATCTTTTTTCTTTATTTTTGCGAAAGCAAAAGGCGGCCTGCAGAGTACTGCAGGCCGCCTTCAATTTTTTACCTATTTATTATCTTTTTCCGTTTCTTGGTTAACCAAATACATAAGCGTATGTAAGTGACTTGTTAAGTCAATATTTTCAACTACAACATTGCTCGGCACATCAAGGCGATGTGAAGAGAAGTTTAAGAAACCGCGGAAGCCTAAAGCTACCAGACGATCAGCAACATCTTGAGTTACTTCATTCGGTAACGCCAAAATTGCTGTATTAACACCTTCTGGAAGATGTTCTTCCAATTCATTAATGTTGTAAACCGGTACATCACCAATAGTTGTGCCGGTACGGTCAACATCAATATCAAAGCTTGCAACAATACGTACATTGTTACCTTTAATATAGTTATAGTTTACCAGTGCAGTCCCTAAGTGACCAACACCAAATAAAATAACGCCACGATCGTGGTCCATGCCTAAGAAACGGCGTAACTCAGCAATCACTTTGTCAACATTATAGCCGACACGTTGCTTTCCGAGTTCTCCGATATATGAGAAGTCACGACGAATAGTAGTAGCTTCAATTTTAATAATTTTCTCTAATTCTGCTGAATTTATTGTTGTCACGCCTTTTTCTTTTAATTTCAAGAATTGGCGGTAATATTGTGGTAATCGACGGGCTGTTGCGCGTGATAATTTTTCAGTTTTCATGAGAGATTCCTCCTTGGTAATTAAGATAGTTTGCCATTTGGCTTAGCATCCAACGCCATAGTTGCCAAAGGAATTTCTTGCATATATTGATAATATGCAGCTGCACCAATCATTGCGGCATTATCACCACAGTATTGTAATTCCGGCATAGCTAAAGTTACGTTAGACAACTGATTAACTGCTGACTCAATCTGAGTTCTCAGTCCAATATTTGCACTCACACCTCCACAAACAATTACTTGTTTGGCCCCGTAAGCTTGTGCTGCTCTTATTGTTTTACCTACTAGTTCCTCAATCACTATTTTCTGAAAACTGGCAGAAATATCACCATTATCAAGAGCTTGCCCCTTTTGGCGCGCACTGTTGATATAGTTTAATACTGCTGATTTCAAACCGCTAAAACTAAAATCATAAGGCGATTCCAGCTTTGGCTTTGGGAAAGATATCGTTGCTTCATTATTGGCAGCTGCGCGATCTATATGCGGTCCTCCCGGGTACGGATATCCGAGTACCCTTGCAACCTTATCATATACTTCACCGGCAGCGTCATCCAGAGTCGCACCTATCAATTCGAAATCGAAATGATCCTTCATATAGATGAGCTCAGTATGTCCACCTGAAACAACAAGAGCAATTAACGGAAATTCAAAATTCTGCGTCAACGCATTGGCATAAATATGTCCGGCAATATGATGCACCGGGATTAACGGTAAATCATAAAGCAGTGCCAAGGTTTTTGCTGCTTGAATCCCAACTAACAATGAACCAACGAGTCCTGGTGTCGCAGTAACCGCAATAGCATCAATATCTTCGAATTTCAGCTTGGCCTCGCTTAACGCTTCAGCCAACACTGCAGTTATCGCTTCTACATGGTAACGACTGGCAACTTCAGGAACAACACCACCAAATTTTTGGTGAATTGCAATCTGAGTTGTTGTCACTAAACTACAAACCCGCACACCATCTTCAATGATGGCAGCACTTGTTTCATCGCAGCTCGTTTCAATAGCAAATATTCGCATTATCTCTCACTCCGTACAATAATTGTATAGCAAGTCACAATAAAAATAAAGTGAAACGCATACTTTTTACACAATTTCATAATTAAAAATAATTCCATCTTCAGGCGGATTCTGGTAATAGTTTTTACGACTGCCAACAGCCTCAAATCCATTCTTCAAATACACCTTTTGAGCCGCAATATTGCTGGCTCTTACTTCCAGAGAAACCGTCACTATCCCGCTATTTTTCATTAATTGTAAATAGTCGGCAATCAATCTACTTGCAAGTCCTTGCTTGCGTACTTGCGGATCAATATAGATACTAATAATCTCACTGTAGTCACCGGCAAATTGATACCAAATGTATCCTAAGCAATCTTCACCTTCCAAAATCAAAACATTCATGTTAGGATTCGCAATTGCTTCAAGCAGTGATTGCTTACTTTGCTCCCGGGATTGGTGGAATTGACTTGTCTCAATTTCGCCAATCTGCGCAATTTCCCCCAAATCATCAATCGTTAACGCACGTATTTCCATATTCATTACCGTTCCGCTTCTAGCTCAGCCTGTGATTTTTTCAAGTACAGCGGTACCAACGCATGAATATCTTCGACTGCCGGACGTTGTTCAGCTAAGGCAATCACATTCTGCAAATCAATCCGCAGCGGCTCAATAATTTGATTGACTTCCATCCCAGAAACAGCCTCACCTAAGCTATAAGCCTTGTACTCTTGCAAGTAGCCGCTTGCCTCAAGAACAGTGTACATGCCTTCTGGTAAAACCGATGCAAGCTTGTTCCCGTCTTTCTGGTATATCGCCGCAAAAACCATATCCCGTTTGGCATCTAAAACCGGCATCACAATGCCATCTTCTGCTTGCATTGCCAACGCCTCTAAAGAGTTCACAATCTTTACCGGCGTTCTCAGTGCAAAACTCCAAGTCTTGGCAATGGTAATGCCAATCCGTACTCCGGTAAAAGCACCCGGTCCATCAACAACTACTAACTCATCAATTTCTTTTGCTGCAACATCATGTTCCTTAAGTAATTGCTCAACCACAACCATTGCACTGCTTGAATGACGCTCGCTGCCCTCACCATAACTGCTAAAAAGCACACCATCCAGTTCCAGACCAATACCCAACTCACTGAGTGCCGTATTAATAATCAATCGCTTCATCAAACCCGCTCCTCAAATAAATTCTGATAGTTTGTATCAGTGACAGTAACCACAATTGTTCGATGTTGCTCGTCCATCATCAAAAACTCCAAGGCAATAACTGTTTTCGGCAACAATTCTTCAATACACGACGGCCACTCAATCACGGTAACACCATCACCATAAATATATTCTTCCAATAATTCAGCATCACTGTCCAAGTCAGCTCGATAAGCATCAATATGATAGAGGGGAAAACGCCCCTCATCATATTCCTTAATCAAAGTAAAAGTAGGGCTAGTCACACGTTCCGTAATATTCAGGCTTCGTGCCAAATAACGCGTAAAAGTTGTTTTTCCGGCACCAAGATCACCGGTCAGCAACAATACTGCGCCGCGCTCCAAATGCCGGCCAATATAAGCCGCTAGCTCAGCAACTTCTTTTTCAGTATAATTTTCAAAACGCATTACATCAATCACCCACTACAGTTTCATATCATTGGTTCTAATTAAATTCTTCTTACGCATAAACTCACTGATAGCCAAACTTATCACTGCCGGAATAATAAAATGCAGTAATAAAATCGGCAACCACGCGCTGTTACCCATCACTTCTAAAGTCGTCAACTGGCCAACAAGTCCGCTTGTTCCCATCCCGGCACCGACCGAATTGGTTTCCATATGGAAAACCATTGTCGCTAATCCACCGCCGATTGCTGATGCAATTGTCGGCGGCAGCCAAATCAATGGGTGCTTAATAATATTCGGCAATTGGATTTTCGAAGTACCAATCCCCTGTGTCAGTAATCCGCTCACGCCGTTCTCGCGGAATGAACTTACAGCAAAACCAACCATTTGTGCACAACAGCCGGCAAGTGCGGCCCCGGCTGCCAACCCGCTGATTTGAATTGAAATACACAGCGCTGCCGAAGACATTGGCGAAGATAACACCATGCCAACAATAGTCGCAATCAGCACGCCCATCAGCAACGGCTGCAAAGTGGTCAACTCATTAATTGCTGTGCCAAACCATGCCATCGCCATTGATAAATATGGCGAAATGAAAATACCGACCGTTCCACCAATTAAAATGACTGCCAGCGGCACTAGCAATAAATCAAACTTTGTTTTGCCTTCAATCAGCTTACCGGCCTCAATACCAATAAGTGCAGCAACAAAAGCTCCAACCGGTTCACCCATACCGATGGTCCCATTGGCAATAGCACCGGAACCAATCATTCCGGCTACAATGGCCGCCAAAATAGTAAAGTGCTTAGCACCACGCGAATAAGCCACGCCGGCACCAATTGCTGCCCCCATCATGTATTGCGCTACCGTTCCGATAGTAATCAATAATTCAAAATTAAAGATAACTCCTATCTGCCGAATTATTACACCCACGATTAAAGACGCAAACAGCCCTTTTGCCATGCCATCAAGCACCGTGGCTAAATAATTTTGCACCTGTTTCATACAATATCGCCTCTTTTGTATTATTATACTGGAATCTATTTTAAAGCGCAAAAAATGTTGGCAGTCACACCAACATCTTCTACTCACCTTTTTATTTGTTTAAACCTCTTCAACCCAGAGTTTTGCTCCTAAGTTGCTTAACTTCTCAATAATTCGATCATATCCGCGCTCGATATGTTCGATGTTTTGAATTTCAGTAATACCATCAGCTACAAGACCAGCAAGCACTAATGCTGCTCCCGCCCGTAAATCAGAAGCTTCCACCGTTGTCGCTTGCAAATCAGTTGGTCCGACAACAACTGCCGTTGCCGCCTCTTGGCGAATATTGGCACCCATCTTTACAAGCTCATTCACATGTTTAAAACGAGCTGTATAAATGGTTTCATTTACTACGCTGGTTCCTTTAGCTTGCGTCAGCAATACTGTAAAAGGTTGCTGTAAGTCAGTAGCAAAACCAGGATAGACCATTGTTTTTAAATTAGTCGCTACTAATTCATCAGCCTTACGGATGATTAAATAATCATCGCCAAATTCCATCGGCACGCCGGCCTCACGCAATTTAGCCAAGAAAGCTTCCATATGCTCAACAATAATATTATTGATTCGCACTTCTTCACCCATCAATGCCGCTGCCAGCATGTAGGTTCCCGCTTCAATACGATCAGGAATAATCTGGTGCACACAGCCATCAAGCCGCTCTACACCTTCAATCCGAATTAAGTCAGTTCCGGCTCCGGTAATCTTTGCTCCCATGTTATTCAACAATGTTGCCACATCAATAATTTCCGGCTCTTTCGCCGCATTCTCGATGTAAGTTGTACCTTCAGCATATACGGCAGCAAAAACAATATTAATTGTTGCGCCGACACTTGCTGTATCCAAGTTAATTCTTGCTCCGGTCAATTTCTCAGCTTCAAGATGATACCCGCCGCCTTCATTAGTAACCGTTGCTCCCAAAGCTTGGAAACCACGAATATGTAAATCAATCGGACGCGGCCCTAAATAACAACCACCGGGAACCCCGATTGTTGCTTTTTTAAAGCGCCCAAGCATTGCACCCATCAAATAATAAGAGGCACGCAATTTTTGAACTGCCCCCTCAATTAACGGTGTATATACCATATTCTCAGAATTGATAGTAATCGTCGTATCGTTCCGCTCAACATGACCACCGACTTCTTCAATCATTGCGATTAAAGCATCGACATCTGAAAGCTCAGGAACATCTTCAATTTTTACTACGCCATTCGACAAAATAGATGCCGCAAGCAATGCCACAACACTATTTTTCGCTCCACTTATATCAACACTTCCGTTTAACGGGAAGCCACCTTCAACTTTTAATACACGCATCTTTTTTTTCCTTTCTCGGAAATAAATAATCAACAATTCTATTATAATAAAAAAAGCTGCTTCTGGGAAGTCCTTTTTCCAAAAGAAAGGACTTCCCATTCACAACTTTTCCCAAAAATTAATCAACCGGCGGTATTTCCATTGAACTGCTCACACGCATCCGCGGCAGAGCAAAATAATCCATAGATTCATTTACAATCCCATGCTCAACGGTAAATGCCAAATGATAGCCAGCTTCTTTTATAGCTGATTCAGCCTCATCATTATAATGACCAAACGGATAACAAAAATATTCGGTACCAAGCATATCCTGCATATGCTTCATATCTTCAATAATACCATCACGATCTAAAGTTGTAATTAATCCCTGACCATCGCTGCCGGCTTTATGCAATCCATACGAATGCGAAGCCACCTCAACATAGCCGCTCTCTTTTAGTTCTTGAACTTCTTCCGGGTTTAAATGGCCCGGTTTTCGTTCGTCGGCATATTCGCCGATAACGAAAGTTAAAGCTCGCATATCATATTTTTTAAGCAACGGCAAAACCAGAGTCTTCATTGAATATAAACCATCGTCAAAAGTCAGCACAACACTCTTCTCGGGAATTCCAACCTTATTGTTTAAATACTCATCCAACTGTTTCATAGTAATCGTCGTATAACCATTATCCCGAAAATATTGCAAATGCTTTTCAAAATTCTCAACCGGAATATTGTTTGCATCATCTGTAATACCTTGATCATTCACCTCATGGTACATCAATACCGGAATATCAAGACCAGCAATATATGGATATTTTGGCGCCTCAGGTTCATTAGCTTTAGTCTCAACGTTATTTGCCGTTGTTGCCGGAACTACTGCATCACTCGCTTTAGGGCTAAATAAAGTAAACATTAAAAATACATTCAAGGCAATTAAGGCCACTGCTGCAACACCCATTATAACAGCTAAAACTCGCTTATTCACGCCTTCACATCCCTCTTTTTTTATGTACTAATAATACCATATTTTCTGCGCTTCTTTCCTTACAATAATGTAACATAAAAAAGTGGCCCCCGTTCGAGACCACTTTTTTATTACTTTTCTTCCCTAATCAACTGACGAACCGCATCAATAGCAATCTCGATTGCCACCTCAACATTTTCATCAACCGGATTTGGCAATCCGGCCTGCGCGCGTTCCTGATTAGCTACTACCAGCAACACCGTCCCGCAACGCACCTTTAAATAACTGGCAATCGTAAACAAAGCTGCCGACTCCATTTCTGAACCAACACAACCCAACGCAAGCCACGCCTGCCACTTATTTTCAAGTTCATAACTCACCGGCTTAGTGCTCGGTTGATGCTGCCCATAAAACGAATCCTTGCATTCAACAACACCCACATGCGGTGCTTTGCCATGCGCCTTGCTGGCATTGACCAATGCCGTCGTCACCGCAAAATCAGCAACCGCGGGAAATTCAATCGGCGCGTACTCTTTGGAAGTCCCTTCCATACGCACCGCACCGGTAGCAACAATCACATCGCCACCAACAACATCAAGCGCCATACCACCACAAGTTCCAACCCGAATAAAAGTATCGGCACCAATATGCACCAACTCTTCCATCGCAATCGCCGCACTCGGCCCGCCAATTCCGGTTGAAGTGACCGAAACTTTAACACCGTCCAAGTATCCGGTATACGTCACATACTCACGAAAATCGCCAACCAACTGAGCATCATCCAAATATGCAGCAATTTTTGCGCACCGCTTAGGATCACCGGGCATCAACACAAAGCGCCCGACATCACCCTTTTCCAACCCAATATGCATCTCTGCCATACACAACAACTCCTTTACCATCATTATAGCTGTTTTAGGGAAAAAGAAAAGGCGATGTGACCGGCAAAACCGGCACATCGCCTCCCATTTTTGCAATTACGCTTGTCCGTTAGAACCAAACTCTTGCATTTTTTCTTTTACAACTTTAACAATTGCAGCTTTACCTGGGCCGATAACTTTACGTGGATCGTATTGTTTACTATCGTTTGCCAAGAATTCACGAACAGCTGCTGTCCAAACTTGTTGGCACTCAGTGTTTACGTTAATTTTTGCATGTCCTAATTCAATTGCTTTTTTGATTTGATTTTCAGGAATTCCGCTTCCGCCGTGTAATACAAGTGGCGCTCCGGTTAATTCAGAAATTTCTTTCATTTCAGCAAATCCTAAGTTTGGTTCACCATCATAAGGACCGTGAACTGAACCAAGAGCAGCTGCTAATGCATCGATATGAGCCTCATTTACCATACGTTCACATTCGTGCGCGTCAGCATATTGAATACCACCAATAACACCATCTTCTTCGCCACCAACAGTTCCAACTTCAGCTTCAACTGAAACACCTTTTGGATGTGCATATTCAACAACTTGTTGAGTTGTTTTAATATTGTCATCAATTGGATGATGAGAACCATCAATCATTACTGAAGTAAATCCAGCATCAATCGCAGCTTTACAGCTATCAAAACTTGAACCATGGTCTAAATGAATTGCTACTGGTACAGTAATTTTCATATCTTCCATAAGTCCTTTAGTCATCATAACAACAGTATTGAATCCGCCCATGTATTTTGCTGCACCCTCAGATACACCAAGAATAACCGGTGAATTTTCTTCTTGAGCTGCTTGTAAAATTGCTTGTGTCCACTCAAGGTTATTAATGTTGAATTGACCAACTGCATAATGACCAGCTTTTGCTTTTTTTAACATTTCTGTCATAGAAACTAATGCCATAATAAATGCCTCCTAAAATTCTTTAAATTCGTTATTAATTATAGCAGATTTTGCCTGCTTTCACAAACAATATCGGTATAATCTTTGGTATTAAATTCAAAGAAACCCATTTCTTTGAAAAAAAGGGCACGACAGTGAGGTCGTGCCCTTTTGTTTACTTACTCTGTTTCTGGGCAATCGCTGCTTCAACAAACGCAGCAAACAACGGCTGCGGCCGTAATGGCCGTGACACAAATTCCGGGTGGAATTGTCCGGCCACAAACCAAGGATGGTCTTCCAGCTCAATAATCTCTGCCAACCCGGTTTCCGGGTTGGTGCCTGCGAAAGTCATGCCGGCATCAATGAACTGCTGCTTGAATTCATTGTTGAATTCATAGCGGTGACGGTGGCGTTCCGCCACCAAAGCTTTGCCGTATGCGGCAAAGCTGCGAGTACCTTCTTTGACTTCACAGTCATAGCTGCCCAAACGCATGGTTCCACCCAGGTGGATACCTGCGTATTGCTCTGGCAAGTAGTCAATGATCGGGTATTTGGTATCGCCGTCAAACTCAGTTGAGTTTGCCCCTTCAAGTTGCATCACATTGCGGGCATACTCAACCAATGCTAATTGCATGCCCAAACAAATACCAAAGAATGGTACTTTGTTTTCGCGGGCATATTGAATTGCCAGCATCTTACCATCAATTCCGCGATCACCAAAACCGCCGGGAACCAAAATACCGTCAACTTCACCTAAATAATCAGCAATATTATCAGCAGTCAAATCTTCTGCTTGCACCCAGTCAATTTGCACTTTGTGGTGGAATTTATAACCAGCATGCTTCAAAGCTTCATTCACTGATAAATAAGCATCTTGTAATTCAACATATTTTCCGACTAAGGCAATGCGTACACTACCGTTCAGTGTTTTTACGGTTTCAATTAAATTCAGCCACTCATCCATTGGTGCTACCGAGCGATCTGGATTTAATTTCAATTTCTTACAAACAAAAACATCAAAGTTTTGTTTTTGCAAAGCGATTGGCACTTCATATAGAAGCGGCGCATCTTCAGCAACTAATACTGCTTCAACCGGAACGCCACAGAATAATGCAATTTTCTCACGCACTGATTGCTCAACCGGCACTTCTGAACGCAATACAATCATATCCGGTTGAATACCTAACCCGCGCAATTCCTTAACGCTATGTTGTGTTGGTTTGGTTTTAATCTCACCAGCCGCACGTAAATAAGGTACCAAAGTATTATGGATGAACATAACTTGTTCATCACCAAGCTCTTGACGTACCTGACGAATCGCTTCTAAAAATGGCAACGATTCAATATCCCCTACCGTACCACCAATTTCAGTAATAACGACATCGGCACCGCTCTCACTGGCAGCATCAAACACTTTTGCTTTGATGGCATTGGTAATATGCGGAATAACTTGGACGGTTGCGCCAAGATATTCCCCTTTTCGCTCCTTAGCCAAAACATCCGAATAAATACGTCCGGTTGTAATACTTGAAGTTTGTGATAAATTAACATCGATAAAACGCTCATAATGGCCCAAATCAAGGTCAGTTTCAGCACCATCATCAGTAACAAATACCTCACCATGCTGATATGGACTCATAGTTCCCGGATCAATATTGATATACGGATCAAACTTTTGCATAAATACCTTTAACCCGCGATTTTTCAATAATAATGCTAAAGATGAAGCTGCAATCCCTTTGCCTAAAGACGATACTACTCCACCAGTTACGAATATATACTTTGCCATTTTCGTTGCCTCGCTTTCAGAAAATAAATGAATAAAATAAAAAGAAGCTCCCAATCTTAGAGAGGGAGCCATACAGCAGAACCTTTCAAAAAAGGTGCCCAAGAATATAATATTATAGATACCGGATTTTGACAAGTACTTTTCAAATTTTAATGCAAAGTTAAAACTCGGTTGATAAGTGCAATTGGCTTGCGCTTATCAAAAAATAATTTTATTAAAATATTATTTAAATAAAATGATAATTTATGTTATAATAAAAACGTGGCATCACAATACTCGCCCTGAAAGCGAGGTGACCTAGATGGAAATGCTTGCAGTTGTAATCCTACTGCTTATCATCTTATTTCGCAATAAAGATGATAACCAAGAGTAGAGACAGACGCCACACAAAAAAGAAGCCAAATCCAACCCCGGCTTCTTTTTTCTTTGACCTAAATGTACTTGCTTGCAGTTGCTGTACAATAATATTATATATCAGTTAAAATCAAATTGCAAGTTAATTATTAAATCTTACGAATAATCTTCGTCTTCTTTTAACTTAGCAAATTTCTCTAATTCCGGTGCTGCTGCAAAAGCCTCTTCAGTACTAATTTCTTCTTCATCAGCGGCAGCATCAACATCAATGTCTTCATCTTCTAAAATAAAGTCTTCATCTTGTACCATTTCAAAACGATAACGGTTTTTCAAATCCCAAGTTCCATCCGGAAAGGGAATAAAGCGTCCGTCAACGCTTAAATCAGTATAGAATAAACCACGTTTTTCATCTATAGCTTCATCAATACCTAAAATTTCAAATACTTTGCTTGCAAGATCCTGAAATTGTACCGGTTTGTTTTCTTCACTTAAAAATAAAAACGCACATTGAACCAATGACAACTCTTTTACTTGTTGCTCTGTTAAGTCAGATAATTTCATCTGCAACTCCTCCAAAAAATAAATTACCGCAAATTTTGCTCATTACTATTATACATTATATTTCATCAAATGACGATAAAAATTTTGGAAGTGGTGCGCGCCGAAGGCGCGCACCACTTCGCATCAGCCTTTGGGGCTGATTTATTTTCGAAACTCAACGGTAACATCGAAGTTACCTGCCGGTTCATCATTCATAAAGAAATCATATTGAAAACGTAAATGTCCGTGCTTCTCTTGGGTATTCCAGTCATACTCAACGTCATGAGTCCGCGCTAACGTTTGCAAACGTCCGAACGGGGTATCGTAAATACCATCAGAAAGCTGGCCCTTCACAAATGATTGCTGCATCTGCACTGCGCCGCTGCGTGAAAGTACTACGTATTCCGGCTGGATGATTATTTCTGAATTGACTGACTCCTCGAATCCCTCGTAGCCAGGCTCTTCAAAATTAAGTCGCAATTCATTACCTTCTTCACTTAGTTCACCAAGCGATGTAAACTCATTAACAACTGTTTCTTCATTCAGTTCAATTTCACTTTTGAAATTCACCCATATTTCCATTGTAGCAGCACCTCATTTCTTTTTTATATCAGTTTTTAATTATAACATACTTACCAGTTCGTAGCAAAGCAAATAATCATCTTATATTAATTACCCCAGCCAGGCTAAAATTTTATCTGCGCTGGTTACTTTTTTAGTTGCGTCGATTATTTCTGGGTAGTAGAAAATTCGATACTCGGCAGCATAAGTTTGTTCTTGTAATGCACCCATTACCAATGATACTTCTGTAAGTGGCACAAGTTCGCCATTACGCGTTTCAATAGTTATTGTTTCATCACCGGTACCGCTAAAAGCTTGGTTTTCCAATTTTTCAATTGCAGCATACATTTGTTTATCGGCACTTGCCTTTGCGAACAACATTTCAAATTGCTCCGCTTCTTCTTTACTCACATCAACATATTTAAGCAACTGACGCCGCAAGAAGCGATTAGCTAAATCTTGTAACAAAATATCAGTCTCATTCAGACACATGCGAATATAATAAAACATGACATGCTCATCAAATTGAATATAACGGGAAACAGGCATACTCGCTTTTTGGTCGTAAAGTTCAAACAACAACGGATAATCAAAACTCAATTCATCCTGCTCACGCAATAGTACTAGTCGCTGAACAATTTTTTCAAGCAAGAATTCATACGCTCTTCCTGCCGGATGATTATAAACCTGCACATACATATGATAACGACTCATAATATAATTTTCTAAAGCATGAATGCCACTCTCTTTAAAAACAATATGACCATTGGCAACCCGCATCACCCGCATAATTCGGGTCATATCATAATTTCCATATGGAACACCGGCAAAATATGCATCCCGTGCCAGATAATCCATACGATCAGCATCAACCTGCCCGGAAATTAATTCAACCAAAATTTGGTTTGGATGCCGCTTAGCAATTATTGCCTCAACTTCATCAGCAAATGCTTCATCCATTTCTGATGTCAAAAGCTGATGCACCTCACTATCGGGATCCATAATAACCTTCTTGCTCATATCTTCATGGGAAAAACCAATAATTGATTCCAACGCATGTGAAAATGGCCCATGACCAACATCATGCAATAACGCAGCACTAAAAACCAATAGCTGCTCCCGTTCATCCAAAAGTTCAGCAATCGGCTCAACCTTTTCTAAAATCTGGCGAACAATCTCATAAACACCCAATGAATGACCAAAACGCGTATGCTCAGCCCCATGAAATGCTTGGAATGTTCCGCCTAATTGATGAATATGATGCAAGCGCTGAAACTCGTAAGTATTGATCAACTTCCAAATCAAAGGCTCATTCACCAAAATATAATTATGAATCGGATCACGGAACACCTTTGCATCAGTCAAATATGTAGTCATAGTTCAATCCCACCTTTCTCTGAAACCAGAATTCCTGGCCAACTTTTTTATAAATCTTCATCCTCTTTCCACGCCGCCAGCTGCGCCAGCAACGCATCTTCACTTGGCGCCATAAATTGACGATCACCAATAATTACAATCGCCATCGTCCGACCCGGACCGCAAACTGAATGGCACTTATCTTCAATCGTTGCTTCAGGAAATAATTCTAAAAGTCGCGGTACCAAAGTCTTTACATTCGTCCCTTTACACTGCCCGCAAATCTTTAATTCTATATTCATAGGTAAAAACACCTCAAAATTCTTAATATTACCTCACTATTATACATGAAAAACGTGAAAATTGCACGAATCGACCTTCTTGGCAAAAACGACGAACGCGGCGGCGGGGTGGCCGCCGCCGCGTTCCAAAAATTCTCCCCTAACATAAATGTCATATTTTCATATCAGCACTCAAATTCCGCACTTCCTGTGGTATACTAAAGTTACATTTATCAATAAGGAGTGGCAATACCATGACTTTACTTGACATTCGTCAGCTTAAAAAAACATATACCGCACGAATCGGTGCCCAAAGCTACACCGCATTAAACAATATATCGTTTACTGTTGAACCTGGTGAATTTGTAGCTATCATGGGACCAAGCGGTGCTGGTAAATCAACATTGTTGCAGTTGATTGCCACCCTCGAACAGCCAACCAGTGGCCAGATTTTTTTAAACGGTGATGACATTACCTTGCTCAGCGAAATGTCGCGCACCCATTTCCGCCGCAAAAATATTGGTTTCATTTACCAGGATTTCCGACTGCTGGACAACTTAAATGTGCGCGAAAATATCTACCTGCCGATTGTATTGAATAGCCGGCCGCCGGCAAGTATGAAAAAGTATTTTGAACAAATTACCACTCAGCTCGGCATTGCCGATGTGCTTAACCGCTACCCTTTTGAGCTTTCCGGCGGTCAGCAGCAACGTGTTGCTGCAGCCAGGGCGCTGATTACCCAGCCGCAGTTGATTCTTGCCGATGAACCAACCGGTTCATTGGACTCGCATACGGCCAAGAAGTTTTTGCAGTTGCTGACAATGATTCATGAACAAATGCATTCAACCATTCTGCTAGTTACCCACAGTGTTTTAGCAGCAAGTTATTGTGATCGGGTGCTCTTCATTAATGACGGCATGATTTACACTGAAATATATCGCGGCAATAGTCCGCAAAATCAATTTTTCAACTCGGTAACCCGGGTTATTTCGGCTTTGGAAAACAGCATTGAACAAACCCGCGAATTGTAAGGAGTATCTATGATTTTTCATTTCTTGTTAAAAAACTTACAATCAAATATGCGCAACTACATTGGTTATTGTTGTACCATTGCTTTTTCGGTATTTATTTTTTATACTTTTACCGCTATTACTCACCTGTCATTAGATCCTACAATTGATTACCTTAACTATGGCTACCTTCAATCAGTAGTCAGCCTTTCTATTTTTGTACTCTATATATTTACATTCGTCTTCATAGTTTACGCCAGCAGTTATTTTTTACGTATCCGTTATCCTGAACTGCTTGTCTATTATTCACTTGGCTTTGAAAAACATCATCTGGCTATTATCTTTGTTATTGAGACATTGGTTATCAATGGCTTAGCTTTGTTAATTGGCTTAATTATCGGTGTTGTTTCTACTCACTTCTTTACACTCTTACTTTATGCCTTAATTCATGTTGCCCCTGATGTAAGTATGCCAATCTTCTTTGATTATGAAGCATTTCAATATACACTGACAACTTTCTTAATCTTTATGGGTCTTAGTATCTTATTTACAATTATCCGTATCTATATGCTTAATGCTAAAAAAGTCCATCAAAAGATGACGATAAAAAAACCACTTAGAGGCTCATTCATTATGAGTTTTATTGCCTTTGGATTATTTGGTTTTAGTTATTACCTGATTTTTTATCCCAAAGATCATTTCGACGTGCTCTTACTTATTGGCTTCTCGGTTTTCTGGCTGGTTGTTCCGGCAACATTCCTATTCTTCAGCTACTTTACCGGAATATTTTTACGTATTCTCAAACGAACCAGACTTTATTTACGTAATGCCAAAAACTTTATTGCTATTTCCAGTTTGCAATACCAGCTGCGAAACTTCACTTTGTTTCTTGGAGTTTTTACCACACTAACAACTATTGCTTTAGTTATGCTTATTGCCACCACACTCTTCTATCAAAATATTGACCAAAGTGTTAATGCCGATTTTCCATTTGCCTATATTTACACTAATCCTGATAATCAAAATGAATCCCGTATCATCCACAATATGCTCAATAATAATGGTAATAATCCCTTGACGAACGAAGACCACTATTCTTTTGTTTTACTTGACGAAAGCCAGTTCCATTTTAATTTAAACGCAACTAACCTGAATAGTCTCACTAATATTCAGTCCATTACTTCGTTGGCAGTCTTCTCAGTATCTACTTATAATGATATCTCTAATGGAGCTGATTTAAATCTCAGCAAAACTCAAGCTGTTTATAACACCAACCCCCTATTGGAATCAAAAGAAAGACCTAAACCGTTTACTATCGATCTCGGCAACACCAGAGTCCAAACTGTTCCTAAGGGTCAAAATAACTTTTTGAATGGATATTTAGCTAATTATGGCGACTCTCGCTCATTAATTGTCAGCGATGAACTTTATAATCAATTGATGGCAAAATACCAATCAATTACCTTTACTACTGCCAGTTACCGAGACAACAGTAACCTCACCAATAACTATTACGAACTAACAAACTATCTTTATGATAATGATATTCCCTATGATTCGATCCTCTATACTTATACCCTTTACTATAATGGTGGCGGCACATTAATTCTCTGCAGTTATGGTCTGGCAATTCTCATTTTCCTAACACTAGCATCAATCTTATACTTTAAACTTGTTGCTGACGGTCGTCTAAAAATAGATTACTTCAAAAACCTATATGCCCTAGGTATGGATAAAAGTCAAATTATTGGCAGTATCCGCATGCAATTCCGACTTATCTTCATTGTTCCTTGTGCAGTTGGCGTGCTACACACAATTCTGGCTATCTACCTCTTTTCATTCCTGCTCCAAGCAGCGCTTGCTTCACTTTCATTTCTTGATTTATACATTACAACTATTGGTATTATTGCCGGCTTTATTCTACTCTTTTGGCTCATTTATCGACAAGTGCTGCATTCATATACTAAGCGTATCTTTAAAAATAATCGCTTTTTAGATTATTAGCAAAAACTCAAAAAAAAGGGAAACGCCGTTCTACGGCGTGTCCCTTTCCAATTTTATTCGGCGAAGTCAGCTTCCTCCGCAACATCTTCTGACCGGTAATCGTCATGCATTGTCAGCAACACTTCACTGACGCGACGATTATCAACTTTAATGATTTCCACGTGAATACTCTCATAGTCAAATGATAAACCAACTTCAGGAATTCCCTGGATACTTTCAAATACCCAACCGCTAACGGTATTGTACTCACTTGATGGTACATTGGGATAACTTAAATATTTTTCAAATAAATCCTCAAGATTTAAATCACCATTTACTTTAAAAACATGGTCATCTACTTTCTCAACAAAAGAAACAACATCATCATATTCATCGTATATTTCACCGACAAGTTCTTCAAGAATATCTTCCATAGTCAGAATACCGGCCATTCCCCCGTACTCATCAATGACAATTGCCATATGCGCTTTGTTTTTTTGCATCAATGCCAAAGCATCATCAACTTTCATTGCTGCTGAAACAAAGGTTGCTGGTTTAATCAACTTAGCAATCTTGGTATTCTTATTTTGTACTAAAGCTGACAAATAATCACGCTCATACAAAATACCGACAATATTATCAATTGACTCATCGTAAACCGGAACCCGCGAAAAGTGATTTTCAAGCAATTGTTTGACAATTTTTGCCTGTTCATCATTGACATTGACGGCAAAAACATCAACCCGGGGAACATAAATTTCCGAAACCGGGGTATCATTAAACTCAATAGCGCTGCGAATTAAGTCTTTCTTCTCATCGTCAATGTAGCCTTCTTCATTGATTGCATCAACAAGACTCATCAGTTCTTCCTCAGTAACCGACGGCTGTGCATCGGTATTTTTCCGCAAGCGATGCAACAGTTTTTGGATACTGCCAAATATAATCGAAAGCGGCTTTAAAATTATAATAAAAAACTTCAAAATCGGTGCCGCTTTTATGCAAAAACCTTCCGCATACTCTTTTGCTAATGCTTTGGGAAATATTTCTCCAAAAATCAAAATAACAATCGTGATGACAACAACGCTATATGCAACCCCCACCACACCAAAAAGTTTGGTAAAAAGCGCAGTTGCTAGTGTTGAAATCAAAATATTAACAATGTTATTGCCAATCAACACGGTTGTAATCAATGTTCCAAAATCCTCAGCCATCTGCAAAGCAAGCTTGCTGTTATGGCGTCCCTGCTCAGCATAATTTCTCAGACGAACTCGGTTCACGCTTGAAAAAGCAATTTCCGATGCCGAAAAAAATGCTGAAAAGATAATTAAAATCATAATAGCTGCAAGCAGCCAAATACTGGAGGGATCAAAATCAATTCCCATATATGTATCATTCTCCTTATTTTAAACTTAAGCCTATTATAGCAAAAAACCTTATTAAAATGCAATTTTAAAAAACCCATGGATTCCTCAGGGAATCCACGGGTTGATAAGGACGCGGGGTAGGCCCGCTTCCTTATTACTTTCTTCAATTAAGCAGCTTGGTCATTTTTTCTTTGTCGGCGGCTGATTGCAAATGCTGCAACTCCTAATCCTCCGGCAATTAAGCCAAGTGCTAACATTTCAGTTTGGTTTTGACCAGTGTTTGGCAGGTCAGTTCCTTCACCGCTTCCTGAACCATCAGCAGTTACACTTACATTAATCGTCATCGATGTTCCGGTTGCAAAGAGTGCCATACGTGCATTGGTTGCCGGCACCGGTGTAATTACAACTGGATATGTACCTACTGCTGTTTTCACAGCGCTGAAGTCAGCATTGACACCTGCAGCCGTTCCGGTTGCTAAGTCAAGTGCTTGGGCTTTACTCAAGTCTTTAATTAAGTCATGAGTTAAGTTGCCAGCTTGTGTTTGAGTGATTTCAAATGCTTGCGCTTTAAAGATAATGCCTTTTGCCGCATCATACATTGAATCCGCGTCAGTTACACCAACTTTAATTGTTTTAGTAGTTGAACCATTTGAAATCGTTACTTCATGAACACCAAATGTTGGTTGTACATTACTGAAGTCAACGGTAAGTGTTGAGCCATCAGCAGAAGTTGCGGCTGCTTTATTAATAACTTGCTCAGCAGTCAATCCTGCTACTTCATGATCTTCAATCACAAAATGATTTGCAGTAATTGTCGTATCAACACCATCAATTAAGTTTTGTTTATATGTGAAGTCGATACCGCCTTCAGCTTTAATTTTGTTTACTAATTGATCTCGAAGCGGTGCCATTGTATCAACAACGTTGATTGCCGCTGAGAAGTCATAGTAGTCGCCGCCAGCATATACGAAGTCTAAAGTAGAAACTGTATAATATGTATCCATATCAATTGGTGTACCGTCAGGTAAACGCATTGAAGTAATGCGGCTGCCGGCAGGTTGAGTTGAATCATACCATACATCAATTCCATAGAATTGTCCTGGACGGAATCCAGTTGACATAATACCATGTTCAATAACTTGTTTTAAGTCTGAACCTTTCAGTTCCATAGTCACCAATGTATTATCAAATGGGAAGATAGCATACATTTCACCCATTGTAATGTCACCAGCATTTAATCCTTCACGGATACCACCACCATTGATAATGGCGATTTGAGTATTTCCGATTTCAGACATCATTTTTGCTGTCAATTGTCCCATTGGGGTTACTTGTGTAGTTGTATCATGAGTTAATTCACGGACATTATCACCAATAACTTCATCTAAAATTGGTTGTAATTGATCTTTATAATCAGCTACAATATCTGCTACTGGTTGATTAATTGGCAAGGTTGCTGCTTGTGCTGTTAAATCAACAAACTCTCCTGTAACACTGACAAAGTTACCAGTTGTCGCATCAAAAGTTAAATTCATTTTTGATAATCCACGCCCATTGTATAATCCTTGAACGACCGGAATACCATTAACAACACCATTTACTTTTTGATGAGAGTGAGCAGTAAATACTGCATCCACACCTACAACATTTTTAGCAAACTCAGCACCTTCACCAGTAACAACTCCATCGCTGCCTTGGTAAGTACCTAAGTGCGTTAATGCGATAACTGTATCAACACCCTCAGTATCACGCAAGTATGCAGCCCATTTATTTGCTGCTGTTGCCGGATCAGTAAAATCTAAATCCGCTACGTTTGCTGGTAATGTTTGTGCTGCTGTAGAAGGAGTTGCAATACCGATAAGGCCAATCTTAACTGTACGCTCGCCGACTTCAACTTGAAGAATTTTGTATGGTTTAGCCCATTCAACTGGTTGTTGCGTATCTTTATAGACAATATTACTTGCTAAGAAGTCATAGCCGCCATCGCTTGCCCAGTCAGCAATCATGTCACGACTCCAGTCAAATTCATGGTTACCGAGTGCTGATGCTACCATACCCATTTCTTTTAACGACTTATTCATAACTTGTCCTTGAGTCAAGTTAGAAATTGCTGTTCCTTGGAATAAATCCCCTGAACCTAAGAAATAAGTTTTTGGATTTTGGGCACGTAAAGTATCTAAATATCCAGCAACTTTAGCAACACCAACATTTTTCCCGCTTTCTTCAACGTTACCATGAATATCATTTACTGATACTAAAGTTACCGTATTAAGAGTATTTAAGTCTGCTTCAGTTACACTCTTAACATTTGGTGTACGTCCATCAGCAGATGTTGGTAAAGTAATTTTTCCAGCATTAATATATTCTACCGCTTTATTATGTAAAGCTGTATCCCAGTTATTACCAATAATTGACCAGTTATTATCAACTGTATTAGTAATTGTTTGCCCTGGTTGATTAGCAATATATTCACCAATCATATCACGAACTGCCGGAACAGTTGCAGCTGTTGTTGGATCTGTTGAAGAATCAAAAACAGTCTCAATATTTGCATCAGGGAATAATGTTCCTGTAATAGTTGTTGACGCACGATAGTTATTTACAGTTAAGTAAACTAAATCAGCATCGCCGACTTGGCTTCCGTCAGAATAAGTTAAATCAGTAATACGACTTCCTGCTGGTTTTGAAATATCAACTTTATAGTTAACGCCACCAAACATATCGTAATTATAAATACGTATATTTTCATTGAATGAAATAGTTAAGTCTCCAGCTTTATACTGATTATAGTAGTTTGCTGACCATTCCATATACTGTTTCAATTGCGCCCCGGTAATTTTCAGGGTTTGTAAAGTATTATCATACTTATACGCTTTTGAAGTATCCGCTTTTTTGATAGTACCTTCAGCAATGTTTGAATTTGCATCAAATAAAGCTGCTGATGATACGTGGTGCCCATCACTTAGGACAGCACCGCTTGCTTCAGCATATTGCATTTGAACCTTTAAAATTAAATCAATCAATGCTGAATCTTGGATTTGTGCTTGAGTAATTCCTTTTACTTCTGCTGCTGGTGCTAAATCACCGCCAGTTAAGGTACCAATTTCAGTACGTGCATCAGCTAATGCAGTTGTGTGGTATGATTCCAACACTGATGAAACAGTTGGATCAGCGGCAACGTTTTTCACTGAAATATTACTACTGCTTTTATCAGTAACTGTATAGCCGCCATTCCCGTCAGGAACAACAGTAATATTAACTTTAGAAACATTTTCACCATATTTTCCTGGCTCAACTAAAGTTGCATTACCAGAAGTACGGCTATCAAACAATGAATGCTCATGTCCAGTAATAACTGCACTAATTTCTGGAATTTCAGCAGCTAATTGTTGCGTGCTATCGCCATTCCCATATTCGCCGGCATAACCCATGTGAGCGGCAACAACATAAACATCTGCTCCACCATTATCTTTAATTGTTTGCACAGTTGCTTTAGTTTCTTCGATTGGATTTCTAACATCATAGCCGGCTAAATGAGCTGAATCCCATTTAGTAATCCAAGGTGTCGTTGTACCAATAACTGCTACTTTAATTGGGCGTCCGCCTGATTTAGAAGGAATCTCTTTAATAATATAATTACCGGCAATTGCTTTTCCAGTTGGATCATAAACATTATTGCTTAACACTGAAACTTTATGTTCACCATTTGCAGTTGATTCTGCGTCAGCAATTACTTTATTAAGAACATCCATACCATAGTTAAATTCATGATTCCCTAAAGTAAAAGAATCATAACCAATTGCTTTCATAGCTGCAATTGTTGGCATTCTGTCTTCATTAACAAATAAGTGCGAATAGTTATCTTGAATTGAATCGCCATTATCTACTAAAATCGTGTTGGGATTATTAGCACGCTCTTGATTAACAATTGTTGCGATTTGTGCCAAACTTCCAGCTGTAAGAGCACTATCACTTGCGTACTCCCACGGATAAAAACGTCCGTGTACATCAGATGTTGCCAGTAAATTAATTACGGTAGCATCTTCTGCCGCTTTCGCTTCAGCCTGAACTTGAAATACAGGTAAAAATTGGGCCACCACACCCAATACTAATATCATTGCTACGGTGATTGCCGAAATACGACGGGTTTTCTTCATACTTTATCACTCCATATAAATTCTATTATTGCGCAAGATCTTACCCTTCTTGCTTATCCTGATTTTCTTATTTAATTGACGCAGGCCCTCCCTTATATACTCATATTTATATTTACGATGAAACATTCAGAATCATCCCTAATATATCCTCTAACTTTTTACTTTTATAAAAAAAGAAGCAGCAAAACGATACGGATCGTTTTGCTCCCGCTTTAATAAAATATCATACTGTATCTGGTATTGAACTCTTTCAAAGGGTTTAACTCAATAATCCCCGGCTTTTGGGAAATTTCAAACGGACCGTCCGCTGTATCGGCGTGGCCAAACCATGGTTCAATACAAATAAATGGAGCTTCCATACCATTGGTACGCGGCGTCCAAAGTCCTAAATCCGGAAATCCGTGGAATTGCACATTAACTCCATGATCATGATTGCGACAACGTAAGGCAATGCTTTCGAATTCTAAATCTTCAAAAACAAGTGCGTCTTTATTAAACACATCATAATGCAAAGGAATTTCCCGGCAACGTCCTAATGACGTGTAGGTATCACCTAATTGACCATCAGCTGTTAAATCACGTGATTGCAATTCAACAACTTCCGGTAATTCAAAATAATAATCTTCAAAACTATCGCCCGGCATCAATGTTGTTGAAAATGCCGGATGAGCACCGATTGAGAAATATAAATTTTCATCAGTATCCGGATTGCTCACTTGCCAATCAATATGCACACTCTCGCCCTCAAGAATATACGTAATATATAATTCAAACCCAAAAGGAAACTTAGCCAGCGTTTCTTCATTACTCGTTAAGCAAAACACAGCCCGTGTCGGTTCTTGCTCAACACAAACAAATTCCATATCGCGCGCAAAACCATGCTGCGTCATCGTATAGGTCTCACCATTCACTAAAAACTGGTTATCAACTAATTTACCAACAATCGGAAAAAGCACCGGTGTATGGCGACCCCAAAACTTTGCGTCACCTTTCCAAATGTATTCAATTCCGGTTTCTTGATGCATAACACTATGAATTTCCGCGCCAGCCTTGGCAATCGTTACCGACAGCTTTTCATTTGCTAATATAACCACAAGTTTCTCTCCTTTAGTTCTGTTTATTGCACAACTACCGCTGTACCTGAAGCACTAACCATAATCATGTTGCCGCCAGTTCCAAGCACCTCATAATCAACGTCAACACCAACAACCGCGTTGGCACCAACTTCCATCGCCCGCTCCGACATCTCGCGCAAAGCATCTTCACGTGCCTGTTGCAGCTCCAGCTCATAACTTGCTGAACGACCGCCAAAAATATTGCGCATCCCCGCTGCCATATCTTTAAACGCATTAATACCGATGATAACCTCACCGAAAACTATCTTTTTATACTCAACAATTTGTCTACTTTCAATAGACGGCGTTGTCGTAATTGTAATCATGTAATCCAACCTCCATAAAAAAGTCGTCTGCATATCCATTATAATAAAATTCACAAAATTTGTATAGCAAATTCCGAATAATAAATATGTGAATTTCACAACTAGTTAATAGCCGATAAGGCGGGCAAGGTAGGTTGCCCGCCTTATCCAAAAATTTACTCCACAACCACGGCAGTGCCTGAAACATGGATAACAGGAAAAATATCTCTCACTAATACTATTTCTACACTTATTGCAATCACAGCGTTCGCCCCAAGATTTTCAGCTTGAGTTTGTAGCTGCGTAAAAGCTTGCGAACGAAGCGACGAAAAATTTTCGTGATTTATTATAGTTCTTTGAAAAGAGTTGGAAAAAGGCGTAATTGCCTCACCGCAAGCGATCCCCTTATACTCAACAATCGTCTTTCCAGCTACGTCATTTGCCGTTGTCAAAATCATATTATCCACTCCTTCTCATCTATTGTAACAAATTAAAAGCCTTCACAACACATAATCTGTGCAAAAGTGCTATAATTAATAATATAAAGAGCAAGGAGGAAATAATCATGATCAGTAAAAAAGTAAAAAAATTAATGTTAGACCAAATCACTATGGAATTTCAAGCAGCTCATGACTACAAAGGTATGGAAATCTGCTTCTTGAACAAAGGACTCGATGGCTTCGCTCATTGGTTCAATAAACAATCACAAGAAGAAATCGAGCATGCTTACCGCTTCATCAACTTCTTAAACAGTGTCAATGAATCAATCGATAACCTTGACAAACTTGACGCTGCAAATGTTAAGTTCACTAATATTCGTGACGTATTTGAAGCATCATTGAAACAAGAACAAATGGTCACTCAATCAATTTGGAAAATTATTGAAGCTGCCGAAAAAGATAAAGACTATGCATCACGCCAAATGCTTGACTGGTTCATCAGCGAACAAGTTGAAGAAGAAAACTCAGTACAAAGAATTCTTGATGCACTCGATCTTGTTGGTGACGAACACATCGGCATCTATGAATTAGACAAAAAACTTGGTAAAAGAGAAGACTAATTTTTTTGAAGAAAATTTGAAAGAGCTGCGGGGCTTAACCCCGCAGCTCTTTTTCTTTCCCTATAAATCAATCGTGAAAGTAAACACTTGCGTATCATTATTAATATCGAGATGAAAATTAATTTGATAGCGTTCTAGGAACAGTTTAACAATATATAATCCCAACCCATGACCACTTGTGTTATTCGACTCAAATGGTTTAAGCAACTGTTCAGCATCTAGATTTTCAGTATTTTCAAATTGATTGCTGAATGACAATGACTCATCATTCAGACGCACAACAATTTCACTTCCTGGCTTGTGATAAAGAACCGCGTTACTCATTAAATTAGAAACTATCTTTTGGAAATAGTTATATGGCATATTAATTTCACTGTTCTTACTTGCTTCATTATAGAAATGAATCTTCGTTTCTTCATTCAGCTCATTATACAATGCAATATTTTCACTGATTACCGCCGAAATCGCACTGCGTTCCTCGCTCTGCACATGCTCGATGCGCGATACATCTAAAATCTCATTAACCAATACTTGCATCTTATCAATATAATCAGCACAACGTTGCAAATAATAATCGCGATCTTCAAATGCCGGAATGTCATTCACCATGCCCTCTACCATTGAGCTTAACGCCATAAGTGGTGTCTTTAACTCGTGGGTAGCACCACGCATAAATACTTGTTTATCAGTTTCCAGTTGTAAGTTTTGCTGCATCTCATCATCAAGTTCATCAATTGTCAGGCGCAACTTGCCATACATCTGATAAACACTGTTCTCCAATTGCACAAACTCGTCACCCGATTTAGTCTCAGTTTGCACTTCAATCTCGAATTTCTCCATTTGCTTTGCAGTAGTATTCAGTCGCTTCACCCTTTTAGTAATAAACCGGGCGATAAGGAAAGCGAAAATTGTTGCTACAATCAAGCCAACTACTAGCACAACAAACATTGCCTGAGATTGATTCGCAAAAGCTTCAAAATCTCGAAAAATTGGATCATCTTTAGAAAGCGTTGAAGTAACCGCATCGACTAATACCACATTATAGCTCTGGTCATTTGCTACAACTTCAAAGCCATAATGAGGGTAGAAATTCGGAATTGCGGAAACATCTAGTGGAAAAATAACACCTGATTCAGACTCTTGATTGAAATATTCTATTTCTATTCCAAACTGATAACCCACAAAATTCTCTTCCATAACACGAGCTAGTACTGCTGGATATGCAATTCCTCCTGTCGCGTATACCCTTTTTTGATTGTTATCCTGAACGTTGATAACAAATCCCATCGATTCAATTTCAGTGATAGTGACTTGCCTTTTTCCTCTATCCTCTTCTTTTACAAGTTCTATTGCTAAGGTTTTTGCTTGCTCAACCTGAGCCGTACGCTGAATAGTGCCAATCCATGGCACAATCCATATCAGCGTGATTATACAAACAACAGCTGTGACAATAATAGTTGACTCACACATCAACCATATCTTCCAAAATAATGGTATTCTTTTCATAATTATCCCTCCAGGGTGTAGCCTCTTCCGATAATGGTCTTAACCAGACCATTACCCAGCTTTTTTCGTATATTTTTAATATGGACATCGACCACACGGTCATCACCAAAATAGTTATAACCCCAGACTAAAGTAACAATCTGTGAGCGGTTATAAATTTTCTTAGGATTGGAAAATAAAATTTTCAAAATTTCACACTCCCTTTCAGTGAGTGAAATACTTTCATCACCTTTTAACACTTGTGACCGATTCAAATCAAGAAGTAAGTCTGCAAATGAGAGATATTCAGCAACATTGCCATATACGCGCCGCAAAAGCGCCTGAATTTTATACAATAAAATCTGTACCGGAAATGGTTTCACCACAAAATCATCAGCCAGAGTAAAAATATTCTTTTGAATCTCTAAATCATTCAATGCGCTGATAACAATCACCGGCACTGAACTCACCTCGCGAATCTCTGATAAAATTTTTTCACCGCCAAGACTAGGCAACATTAAATCTAAAACCAGCAAATCAATCTCATGATTATAAAATTTTTCTAATCCGGTCTGTCCATCAATGCTCGAAAGCACCACATAACCATCATTTTTCAAAAAAGCACAAATCGAATTATTGATTTCAACGTCATCCTCAATAACCAAAATACATTGTTTCTTCATTGCAAACACTCCTTTCATAAAATAATTCGTTTATAAACTTAACTAAAAGTATAGCAAAAAGTTATGAAGAACTTATGTAGAAAAAACTCCACAAAAAAACGGTCCGCAATAAGCGGACCGTTTTTCCTTACTCAGCTACTGCCGTATCAACTTCTGGATTTTTAGCCTTCACAACTTTAAATATACCAAAAGCTATTAAGGCAATTGCTACAATTGCAAATAACAATGAAGTTATTTCAAATCCTAAAACACTATAGAAAACATATAAAATACGCGGAACTGAAACTGAGTCAGCACCACCCATAAACGATGAAAAAATCCATAGGTCTAATACCAGAAAAACTCCCCCGGCAAAAATATAGCCAATACCATTCTTTTTGTCTTGATTCATACAAAACCCTCCGTAATATGCCCCACGCATCTACAAGCATACCATAATCACCCATAATCTTGCAATAAAGTTTCTTTGTGAAAATTTCAAAAAAGCAAGCTCCCCGAAGCAGAGCTTGCTTTTTTCTATTTCTCTAAAATATAAAGTGCATCACCAATGAACGGATGCATTGCTAAGGTTGTTATTTGTTTATCCTCATTATATTTTGCATCAAGCATACTGGTTTGCTTTGTTTCTAGATGGACAGCACTTATTTTATATTGTTGGTAATCGCCTTTCAATTGCAATTTAATGTTGGAAGGCAGATAAATGTAAATTGCCTGTTCATGCTGTGCTGCCCGAATTTCAGGTGAGCCAAGGATAATGTCCTGGCAGGGTTTGATATCATGCAAGTGATGACTTTCAAAAAATGTTTTGATATAAGCATAGTCCCAAGCACCCTCAAAATGCAAAGCCGTATGCCAATCATATGGTGGTTCAAATGCCTCACCGACACTTGAATCGAAATCCTCACTTGCAGTATGCCATGACCAGATACCATGCGCCCCATAAGTTACACCAGCACTAGCTCCTGACAGAACACTTTGCCACGCTGCTCGCCGCACATCAAAACGGTTAAATCGACCGTACACTTTGCGACTGTATCCCATCTGTTCATAGCATGGTTCTGAATTAATAACTGGTTTTTGTGGTTGCTCGCCGGCAAATTTTTCGGCAAGTAAATAGGTAGTTTCTTGGTATGCACTATTATGCCCTGATTGATACATATAAAAATCAAGTCCTGAATTGTTTTGCAGACGCTTTGGCAAACTATCTGCCCGTCCTTGAATATGTAAAGTTGTCAATCCGTTCGGATCAACCCGTTTCACTGCATTCAGTGCCCGTTCATAATACTCAATCACGGTATCGTTAGGAAAATCAGTATCGCCACTAATAATATAAATAGGCTGATACTTAGCAAACCGTTGTGCAATATATTCAGCATACTCTTCAACCAGATCTAATGGAAACAAACTTGTAGCCTTTAATTTTGTCGCCCAAGTATCCGGTAAATAATTGCACCACAACAGCACTAGTGCCACAGTAATTCCATAATCACGCGCCTGCGCCACCATACGCACTGCCCGGTCAAAATAAGCATCGTTGCGTTTACTAAAGTCAAAAGTTCCATCAGCATTCTTTCCGAATGGTAACAATGCTAAATTAGTTGCACTTGAATCCCATTGCCATAACATATTAATTTGAATCACGTTGAACCCTTGTTGTTTTCGTACTGACAAATAGTATTGCCAATCTTCATCGCTGATATTGGTAAAAGCACTCCAGCAAGTATCTGCTAAATAAAACCCTGGTTCGCCATCTACCAAAAAATAGCGCTTATCTTTACTTATATCAAACATCTTTATCATTCCGTTTCTTTATTAAGATACTGGTTCTGTTGCAACTTCCTCATGTAAGTTCGCTTTTTCTTCATCTCTCTGCTGCTTATCTAATAGTTTAACAAACGGGAAATACAGAAGGCAAGCGGCAAGAATACAAATTATTTGTAAAACAGCAATCTGCCAGCCACCGGCAATGAAACCATTAATTAAAACCGGCGTACCGAATGGCACCTGGACCCCACTTAGTCTTGGGAAAATGCCAGAAGCGATACCAAAGTAAGCAATTAAAATTTGCACTAACGGTGATAGAATAAATGGAATCATCATAATCGGATTTAAAATTAATGGTAACCCAAAAACAATTGGTTCATTAATAGTAAATAATCCTGGAACTGCACTCAAATTGGCAATAGTTCGATTTTGTTTACTCTTTGAAAATACTAAGATTACAATAATCAACGACAATGTTGCACCAGCACCACCAATACCACCAAAAATATTATAGAAAGATTGCCCGAGAATATTTGGCAGGTCGCTGTTCATCGCTCCAGCTGCCAACGCATCCATATTAGCAACATCCATTGGCAAATAGAGTGCCGTAATGAAACTACCAACAACCAATGAGCCATGAATTCCAAAGAACCAAAGAATCATTTGAATCAAAACGATAAACAATAATGACCAAACACTTGACGACAAACTTTGCAGTGGTGTTGCAATAATTGAATAAACAAATCCTGAGAATGATGTAAACGATGTAAAGCCAAAACCAAAAGACACAAGCATTGCTAAAGCACCAACAATAATTGCTGGTAATAACCCGGCAAAGGTTTCACTAACAAATAAAGGCACACTTTCTGGCATCTTAATAGTAATCTTACGAGCCATTAAGAAGCAATAGATTCTGGTAAAGACCAAACTACTAATCATTGCAGTAAACAGTCCTTGCGCCCCCAGCCAACTGCTATCCAGTGTTGAACCAGCTTCTAATTGTAGCATTGGTGTCATCATCAAGAAGCAAAACAAAGAAATAATTGCCCCTGTCAGGGGTGATTGTTTGAAATTTCTAGCCAAATTATAACCAATCAAAAATGCTGCGTATAATGAAAGTACACCAACAGTTAATGAATATGCCGTCAACAGGTATGGTGCAATTCCAACATAAGCAATAAAATCCTTCCACGGATCAATTGGCAATACTGCCAACAATAAAGCAATTGAACCAATAATGTTAATCGCCAAAGTACCCATTAATCCATTTGAAATTGCCTTTAAATAATTATTCGATTGTACTTTTTCTGCAAAAATTAAAATCTTATCCATATACTTTTCCAATTGTAAAACCTCCATTTTTTTATTTTTTCAATATGTATTTTAGTATCTATTTTAAAACATATCGGCATACCCCTTCCATTGATGATAATTTGTCTGTATTCGCTCTGGAGTATATAACGTATATTTATTATTTATTGAAAAAGCTCCCGGAATTGCCAGCGCTCCAAGCGCTGACAATTCCTCAGTTTCACTTACAGCAACAACCCTATTCAATACTGAGCTTAGATATTGCATTAATTGCTGATTCTTAGTCACGCCACCATCAAGACGCACCTTAGTAATGCTCGCGCTACTTAACTGCTCCATCTCATCAATGACTGCTTTAATTTGATATACGATACTATCGAATACCGCACGAATCACATGAGCATTAGTGGTCGAACGTGTCATGCCAATGACTGCAGCCTGAGCACCCGGGCGCCAGAACGGCGCCGCCAGTCCAAGCTGAGCCGGGATAAAGAACACCCCGTTACTATCATCTAATTCAAAAGCAAGTTGGGTTGCTAGCTCCGGACTATCAAACAACTGTAAATTTTCCTGCGCCCAGATTAAAGTGTCTCCGCACGAACGAATAATTCCTTCCAAAGCATAGTTAGCACGACCACATTGTTGCCAAGCAATTGTTGTCATCATTGTATTACTGTTCGGAGCATCGCCAGTGCCTAATTGCATCATCACGGAGCAACCAGTGCCAAGAGTTGCTTTGATTTCACCATTGTCCAGACATTGCTGGCCAAAGAGCGCTGCCTGAGAATCAGCCATCACACTGATAATCGGAATTCCGCGATAGTCGCCAAAATCGTCTGCTGATTGCAATACTATTGGCAACATTTCTGGCGTAACTCTAAATAGCTCCATCAACTCTTGATCCCATGCCAACCGATGTATATCAAATAGTAATGTACGACTGGCATTACTTGGTTCAGTTGCAAACACACGACCGCCAGTTAAATTCCATATCAACCATGCATCCATCGTACCAACCGCCAAGTCACCAGCCTGCATGGCTAATTTGTATTCATCATTATTTTCAAAAAGCCAACGTAACTTCGGACCGCTAAAATAAGAATCTATCTTCAGACCAGTCTTAGCTCTGATAGTCGCTTCATATCCGGCACTTATTAACTGTTCACAGATTTGCTGACTACGAATGCACTGCCAAACCAGCGCGTTCGCTAATGGCTCACCTGTACTTTTATGCCATGCTACAATAGTTTCCCGCTGATTGGTAATTGAAATACTTGTAATCTGCCCGGGATAACGGTCAATCAATTCATCTAAAAGACGATACACATTATCAACTATTTCCATCGGATCATGTTCTACCCATGCCTCTTGCGGATAAATTTGTTGGTGCTTACAATCAAGTCGTTCAACTACTTCAATACCTGCATCAATCTTTACCAACAAACACTTAGTTCCTGAAGTACTCTGATCAATCACCACCCGATATTCATCCATCATGACCACCAACCATTTCTTGAGCAACTTCATATACTGACTGCGCATCTAATCCATAGTGAGAAAAAATTTCAGCTGATGAGCCGGTCACCACCGGTTCATCAGGGATACCAATAATTTTGTGTATGACATTTGTTGTCATACTCAGCGCCTCTGCTATCGCTGCCCCTAAACCACCAAAAATGCTATGCTCCTCTAACGATATTACCCGCCGCGTTGCCTCAGCTTCACTTCGAATCAATTCAATGTCCAAAGGTTTTATCGTGTGAATATTTATTACGCTACACGCAATATTTATTTGTGCTAATAGTTCAGCAGTATCTAATGCAACCCGCACCATCTCGCCAGTTGCAATTATAGTTATATCTGTCCCCGCGCGTAGCTTAACACCTTTACCGATAGTAAATCCATAATCTGCCGACTCATAACAATCCGCGACCGGGTTTCGACCGATACGAATATATGCTGGCTGGTTTGATACCACCAGTGCCCGAAACATTGCTTCAGTTTCAAATCGGTCAGCCGGCAAGAGTACCTGCAAATTTGGTATCGCTCTAGTCACCGCAATATCCTGCAAGGAATGATGGCTCATTCCTAGTGCACCATAACTGACACCGCCACTGATACCAACCAACTTCACATTAGTGTTTGAATAAGCAACATCAACTTTAATCTGCTCAATACTGCGCATACTAAGGAAACACGCTGGCGACGCTACAAAACTGCGTTTACCGCTATGTGCAAGTCCGGCGGCAATACTAACTAAATTTTGTTCGGCAATGCCAACTTCTACTAATTGTTCGGGAAGTTGTTCAGCAAACTTCGCAAGTGATGCTGACCCCCGCGAATCACTGGTTAGCACGACTAAATCGCGATTCTGCTGTCCAGCAGCAACCAATACATCACAAACAACTTGCCGATTAGCAACTTTATTACTCATTGCGCTCACCTCCTGTCTGCAAATCTTTAGTTGCTGCCAAATACTCGCCCTCATTTGGTACATAATGGTGCCAAGCAGGATTATTTTCAGCAGCATGAATACCTTTACCTTTTATTGTATTAGCAATAATCATTGTCGGCTTAGCCGGTACTGGCTCCTGATGCAAAACTCGCACAAGCTCATTCACATTATTGCCATCTACTTCAATAACATGCCAGCCAAAAGCCTCCCACTTATCTGCGAGTGGCTCTACCGCCATAACTTGCTCCGAAGCACCGCTAATCTGTAAACCATTACGATCAATAATTGCTGTCAAATTATGCAGTTGATAATGTGGTGCTGCCATCGCTGCTTCCCACACCGAACCTTCGGCAAGCTCACCGTCACCCATTAAAACGTAAGTATGATAAGATTTACTATCCATCTTAGCCGCCAAGGCAATTCCGGTGGCTATCGCCAATCCATGTCCTAATGAACCAGTATTCATCTCAACACCGCCAACTTTATTATTAGGATGACCAATTAATCTTGAACCATATTGCGAAAATGTATCTAACTCCTCCTTAGGGAAGAATCCTTTATCAGCTAAAATCGTCCAATAAACTTCCGCAGCATGTCCTTTGCTTTGAATATAGCGATCACGCTCCGATGCTTCCGGATTTGCAGCATCAATATTCATAACTGCATAATATAATGCCACTAAAATATCAGTACAAGATAAATCTGAACCTAAGTGTCCAGCTCCCTGCTTATAAATCAAATCTAAAGTTGCTTGTCTTATTTGCAATGCTTTTTGCTCTAAATCAACCATTTTTATTCCCGCTTTCTATTCACCGCGTAGATATGCCCGAACTTCTTCTTCAATCGGATCATATAAATCAACTGTAACACCTATATATTTACATGCCTCATATAATATAGGCACAACATCTTCATGAATACCGCTCACATGATGAATATATGGTCCGCTCACAATCTTTTCTTCCAATCGTTTTAGATTAGCCACTTCAACCCATAAGTAAGTCCCCTTCGTATAAGGACCTTCAATTGCTTTGGCATTCCCTAGCAATAAAGAATATTCACCATTGTCGCCATCAAAACGGCATAAAGTTAATTCACCGTGCTTTGCTTCAGCTGCAACTGCCCCTGGATGACTAAAAGCTAATGGGTACCCAAGTGTTGGCTTTTCTCGAGCTGCTGAAAAAGGAAACAAACCACAATGTTGTAATAATTCGCCATTCTCATTATCCGGATGACGCACCGTCCAATCAGCGAAAATACTCTTCTTACCTTCGCGACTTGCCGCCTCAATCAGAATACTGGTAATAGCTCCATGAATATCAGTTTCACAAACTACTGGAATACCCTCATCAATCAACATTGCATTCGCTGCACACGGCATAATACCAATCTCATCTTGCAACGCCGTCCAACATTGAATCGCAATTGCATTACAACCATACTTTCGACACAAATTTTGCATAGCCACTTTTAATGCCGCCACCATCTCCAAATCCTGTTGTTGCATCTGCACATGAGTACATTTCTGACAATGCATCACCGTAACATCAATCTCACTCAGCGCCACTTTTTTTACTTGGTGAATCTCAGCAATCAACTCCGGTATTGGCACCGGCGCTAATTGCACATTAAATTTCTCTAATAACTCACCCTCATTACACATCGTTGTTAAAAAATCATAAGGTCTTGGGCCAATCTGTAAAATCTTAATACTGTTAAATGCAGAAACCACCCGACAAACTGCCAAAAAATCAGTTATCCCTCGTTCAAACTCAGGATCATCAAGTCGACAATTAGTCATATATGTAAATGGCACTTGAAAGCGGCGTAATACTTTCCCGGTTGCAAATAAGCCGCATTGGGTATCTCGCAGACGAATACCATCTTCATCCGGTCGTTCATCACGAGGTCCCCAAAGCAAAACCGGAACTCCCAATGCTTTTGCCAAACGCGCACAAACATACTCAGTACCGAAATTTGTATGTGGCAGAAATAATCCTTGAATATTGGCCGCTTTGAATTTTTCAATAATTGGCTCTAAATCAGCTTCATCATATAAAAGTCCGTCCTCATTAAATTCAGCAATATCCACAAAATCAATTTCTAATTGATCAAGCTTCACTCTTGTTAACTCTGCATACTTCACCGCATCTGGCGCGCTAAAGATATTTCTTCGTGTTGGTGCAAAGCCAATTCTCACTTTACTCATAATAATTCTCCTTTTGTTTATAGTTTGTCAAAACTAAACTAAAAGCGCTTTCTTTACTAAATATTAAATCATTTTAGTAAACATAAGTCAATAGTTTATTTATATTTAGTTTAAGTTTAGTTTAATTTAGCTAATTTATTCCATAAAAAGTGATAATATTTGATAAACAAAAAGTAATCATGTTATAATAACTCTATTAGTTTAGTTTTAGTTTACTGGAGGAATGTACTTTGAAGATAGATGACATCGCGCGTATAGCAAAAGTTTCAAAATCTGCTGTTTCACTTGCTTTAAACGGCAAACCGGGAGTTAGTGACAAAACTCGCGCCCATATTTTAAAAATTGCCGAAGAGTATAATTACATCCCGCTTCGTAATAATAAAAAAAAGGATACTTCTGGCCAACAAATTATTCGCTTTTTGGCATGCAAAAATAATGACATTATTACTGATCACTACGAAACTCTGCCATTCTTTAATGAACTTATCGGATATTTAACCGAAGATATCAAAGAATATCCTTTTACTCTGCTCATCTCAACCATTAACGCTGATGATATGCAAAACGAACTTACTGAACTTGAAATTGCACAACCATCAGCGGGTATTCTCTTGCTTGGAACTAACCTGTCAAGTAACCAAGTTCAAATCGTCAAAGATATACAACCAAACCTCGTTGTTCTAGACACTTGTATTCGCAACATGCCAGTGAGCTTTGTCTCAATCAATAATTACTTTGGCGGCTTCGAAGCAGCTCGCTATTTACTTAGCCTCGGACATACTAAAATTGGTTACGTCATGGGTCAACCACGAATATATAACTTCGACTACCGCCAAAAAGGATTTAATGATGCCCTCAATGAAGCTGGCATTACTATTGACAAACAACATATCTACCACTTGCCGGCAATGCAAATCGGCATTTATGAACAAGCAAAAAATCAAATCCAGGCAACTACTGATTTGCCAACCGCTATCTTCTGCGAAAATGATTATATGGCAATCAGCATCATAAAGATACTTGCCGATATAGGAATCTCTGTTCCGGATGATGTCTCAATCATTGGCTTCGATAACATTAGTGAGGGCAATGTTGTTACTCCGGAACTCACAACCATCCATGTAAAGAAAAATCTGTTATCAGCAATGTCACTGCAGCAACTCAGCCAACAAATCGAAACCAAACACCCCAATGACAGTTACCAAATATTAATCAACACATCACTGATTGAACGTAACTCTTGCAAAACCCTTAAATAAAAAGTCGCACCTTGACCGGTGCGACTTTTTATATTCTACTTTACTAACAGACCCAAAAACTCCCGAACCTGCCGTGGATTTTTCAATACAATCAAATCAAACTCCGAGCTGCTCTGCGCCAGCGCCGCGATAACCCGCGGCCGCGATTCACGCTTAAAGTTCCAAACAAATGTCAGAAACTCTAAATCCAGTTTCTCTTCACAACCGGCGCTCATATCTTCGCGTGTCCGGCCACGATATTGAAAATATCGCTTAATCACCCTCGGAAAATAAATTCGTCGCGGGAAATCAAGAAAAATAACTGTATCAGCGTATTCCAGTCGCAATGGCAATGAATCCGCATAATTACCATCAATAATCCACGCTGATTCAGTGGTCATAACTTCTTTCGAGTCATCCAGCAACGCATCTTTGCCAATAGACTGCCAGTTTTCTCGCCAAAACATCTGATCCAGATGAAAAACCGGAATAACTAAAGCAGCTCCTAATCGCCTAGCAAATGTAGACTTACCCGCACCACTCGGCCCAATAATACAAATCTTTTTCATGCCGCACCTCCACGAATTAATAGTCATTATATTCTAGCAGAAACAACTAAAAAAGCAAGCTCCCCAAAGCAGAGCTTGCTTTTTTCAACTTTTTAAATAACCTCGTAATCACCTGAAGCGATAGCAATGCGATACCATTCTTCCTGAGTCAAATTAATATCTAAAGCGTCTACCGCCGTCATTACCCGGCCAATACGCCCGCTACCAACAATCGGCATCATTTTTACCGGATGTTTCAACAACCAAGCATAAGCAATCGCATCAGCAGAAGTGCCATGATCGGCAGCAATTTTATTCAAAGTATCGCGTAATGCAACATACTTCGGTTCATTGGAAGTGAAGATTTTGCCGCCGGCAAGCGGTGACCAAATCATTGGATGAATTTGATGCTGCATTAAATAATCCATCATACCATTTTTAAAATGTTCGAAGCAAACCGGTGAGACCTCAATTTGATTCGTCACCAATGGCTCTTCGCAAAATTCTTGCAAATGCTCAAAATGTGGCACATAGAAATTTGAAACCCCGAAGGCGCGAACTTTTCCGGCCTTTTTTACATCAGCAAAGGCGCGGGCAACTTCGCGACCATCCATCAATAAGTCAGGACGATGAATTAACAGAACATCTAAGTTCTCAATATTCATACGTTCTAAAGTGTCATCAACAACGTGAACGATATGATCATAAGAAGAATCATAATGACCAATCGTATAGCCACTCTCAGGAACCGGAATCTTAATTCCCGCTTTACTAATCAATGTAATCCGATTACGCAAATCCGGCCGTGACGCAAACAGCTCACCCAAACGACTGTTCACCATCAAACCACCATAAATGTCAGCGGTATCGAAAGTTGTTACACCCATTTCCAGACACTCTTCAACAAAGCGCGCCAATTCATCAATACTTAAATCCCATTCCAGCAAACGCCACATACCATGAATAATCCGCGAAAACTGGATATCTTTATTTATTTGTACATATTCCATAAAACTTCAACTTCCTTTCTCCCTTATTGTAAGCAATTTCATAGAAAATAACAATGTGTAATGCTCATTTCTTGGGAGAAATTTTCGACAGAACACTGAAAGCAAGTTTCAGTATCCTGTCCTTTCGCAAAATATAGTAATCTGTTACAATAATGAGTACAGAGTGAAAGGAATGATTTCTATGTATATAATTGACGAACAAAATGTTTCCGGAATTATTGAAAACTATCTTACAACAACTAAAACCGACTCAACCTCTTTTTATTTAAAAGCGGCTGAACATCTGATTTCATATATTCCCGAGTCAGCACAACGTATCACTTTCTTCATTGATGGCAGCCAGATTGGTACATTAGGTGCAGCTGTTGCTTATCTGCTTTCACGAGCAAATAAAGACTTGATTTTGTTTGTTCGGGCGAGCTCGCTCACCGAAGAAACTGAAGCTTTCCTGCAAATTCTCGAAGAACAAAAAGCACATATTTATTTGTTGAACAATGTAAACCAGTTGCAAGATTTGCATGCTGTGATCGCGGAAACCCATTTAATTGTTGATGCTTTGGCTACATTGCCGAAAACCCAGGATGAATTTCTATTTGTTAAACAACTCATTCAAGTTATCAACCGGGTGCAGTTAGAAACTTTGGCATTTGATTTTCCCTTCTATGCCAACGATGAGACAATAATTACTGCAACTAATATTGTTACTTTTATCGCTGCTAAAAAGTGTTTCACCAATACTCATTTTTTAACTGCCTTTGGTCAAGATGAAATTAGTATTGAGAGCTTAGATATTCCTGAACTTTATTACCAAGATAAAATTGAGGCACAATATATTGATCAAGATGATATCAGCGATATCCTTAAACAAAAGCAGTGGTCAATCACTGACCATAAATATAAATTCGGTCATGCCCTTATCATTGCTGGAAATGTTGGTACTATCGGCGCGGCGCTTCTCGCCGGTGAGGCAGCACTCAAAAGTGGTTGCGGTTTAGTTTCACTCTATACCCACCCAGAACTCGCTAACCTCGTCCCGCTACGCAACCCGGAAATCATGAGCCATGCCTACACCGATATCAACAACCTGCAAGTTGACATCAAACGGGCCTCAAGCATCCTCATCGGCCCAGGCCTTGGCATTACCAATCAATCGCTCGCTCTGCTTGAGCTCATCTTCGCCCAGGCAACCTGCCCGATAATTGTTGACGCCGATGCCCTCACCCTGATTCACAAGCAGCCACAACTGCTAACCACTTTCAGCTATCCGGTCATCTTCACCCCGCACGCTCATGAATTCGCGCGCTTCACCGGGTTGGAAATCGACGAGATTTCCAGCCACCGCATTGACGTCGCTCGTGAGTTTGCTAAAAAATATAATGTCATCTTGGCATTAAAAGGTTACCAAACCATCATCAGTGACGGCATCACTACCTATGTCAATACAACCGGCAACGCAGCAATGGCAAGTGCCGGCATGGGAGACGTGCTAGCCGGCATCATCGCTGCTATGACCGCGAAACAATATGCCAGTCTTGAAGCAACCATCGCAAGTGTCTACTTACATGGAGCTTGTGGCGATTGGCTCTCAATTGAAAAAGATCGAGTGCTGGCAACTGAAGTTATCAATGAAATTCCTGACCGACTTCAATTTTTATATTAAAACAAAAAGCGGGTGGTTCCTAGGAACCACCCGCTTTCTCATTTACTCCAGAATAAAGTAAAACGCTCGCAATCTATGCAATCTAGCAAAAATCGCTCAATCACGTATTTTAGGATACGCTCAATCAAAATTTTTACCAGCTTCCTACGATTTCCGACGCGCTTGCGCTAGTACCTTGTGTGAAGCGTTTTCATTTACTCTGACTCCGGCGTTACAATCCAATCATAACCCTTTTGGCTTTCCGGCTCAACTAAAGACAAGTGCGGAAAACCTTGTTGGCGCAAAGCTTCAAATACTAACAACATTGCACAGTTTGACAAGTTCAGTGAACGTACATGCTCATTCATAGGAATGCGCAAAGCAGTATCCAAGTGTTGCTGAATAATCGCCTTTGGAATTCCTGAACTTTCACTGCCAAAGCAGAAGTAAATATCTTCTTCAACATCCGCATAATTAAATTGATCATACGTTTTACGGCCATGACGGCTGAGCATATAAAAACTTCCTTGATTTTGCGCAAAGAAACTTTCGGCATCCGGATATACCGTATAATCAACAAACTGGTAGTAATCCATTGCTGCCCGACGCACATACTTTTCGTCTAAGGAAAAGCCAAGCGGCTCAATTAAGTGCAGCTTTGTTCCGGTCGCAGCACAGGTCCGCATGATATTACCGGTATTTGGTGGAATTTCCGGTTGAAATAAAACAACATGTAATGGCATTATTATGTCTCCTTTATCTAACGTCTAAAGCAATTCATCAGTAATATCAGTATGATCATTACTGTTATAAAAACGAACCCGGCGACTGCCATCGTCCTCTAAGTATAAAATTGCATAACTGCCAACCCTTACTTTCCCTCGGGGAAATGAAGTGCTGCCAGGATTGATGCACAAAACCCCGTTTACCACCTCGGCAACCGGTACATGAGTATGACCGTAACATGCAATCGTTGCACCTTGTTCACGGGCTGCCTGTACAACCACATCAGGTCCGAACTCAATACTATACAAATGTCCGTGCGTAACAAAGAACCGTTCGTTCCCTAGATCGGTCACAGCAAATTTAGGATAATCACCGAAATCATTGTTTCCTTTTACTTTTACATAACCAGCCAGCTCAGGATGGGTAACCTCAAGCTGAGAATCACCGCAATGAATGAACAAATCGGCATCACTATGCAACTTATTAACTGCCGTAATATACTTTGTTTGAAAATGGGTATCACTGATAATAACTACCTTTTTCATGTGCTCGCCTCCATATTCAGATTAGTTACTACTATTATACCGCAAAAACCGCTAAAAAAGATATTAAATTGCCAAAAAAGTTTACTGCCTGCGCCCGAGCCGGCAAACCGGATTTTCATAAAAATCCGGTTTGCCGCAGTAGTAAATTATGTTATACTACAATTAGATATATATTACTGAAGGAGTTTTTCACATGGATGGTATGTTAGGTGTTGGGTTTCTGGTTACACTTATTGTAATCACATTAATCCTTGCAGTTCCAACTTGGTTAGTCAAAAACCGCTATAAAAAATTCACCAAATTGATGCGTGAAGAAATTAATCTGGAAAATGTTATGCAAGTTCCGGTTCTCAAAATTAAAGAACTGGTTGATGAATCAGCACATGCATCACAAACCGGCAAAGTAAAAGATCAAGCATACGATGCTTTTCTTGATAAACTGATTAAAGAATATCTTGATAAAATTAACGCCGAAGAGACACCACCAAGAATTAAAGCCAAACAAATCGGACAATTCCGTCGCCATATTGATATTGGCTTAGATACACCGGCACTTGATAAATTAACTGAAGCCGAACAGAAATTAGAAGGTAAAGTTTCTGTATAAGAAAAAAGCGGCGGCCAAATCATTGGCCGCCGCTTTAAAAAATCCCCGCATCTGGAATGTGGGGATTTTCATTTTATACAACATTTGTCTCGTAAACATACCATGCTCCGGCTTCACTGTCATAAAATACAGTAATATTTACCTGAGTTGGAAAACTGTCAGTAAGATTGTTAGCTGAACTTGACTCCGGATTAGCGTATGTGATTGTTACCGTAGCTTTGTAACCCGGATAATTTTTGTCACCCTGATTAACCCAGCTTTCCGTTGCTTCCAGGGTTCCTTCATTAATAGTAACCGTGTCTACTGTCGGTAAGTTTGCTAACCCATACATTTCTTTTAATTCTTCCAGACGGAATAAATAGGTTCCGCTGGCATTGACTTTAAATTCATCAACCGTTCCCGGCATAATAAAATCTAAACCACCCATTTGTTCCAATGTTTCTACATTTGAAAGGGTAAAAAATTGAACGACAAAGTTTTGCATTGCCAGCTGTGCTTCTTCTTCGGTACCACTGAATGGTTTCAACTTCTCATAGCTCGCCAAATATGCTTTTTGCTGTTCAGTTAATACTTTAGCATTGTTATTTGTTGATCCTGTCGTAGGCGGTGTCGGATTGCTAAACATTTGCCAAACAAAGTAGCCACCTACTCCAAGTAATATAACTACAACCATGCCAATAATAATTGGTAGCCGTTTATTTTTTTTACGTTTTTGTTTCCGCGATGAGATTTCTACATTCTTTTTCGCCATTGAACAATTCCTCGTTTCCTTGTAACATCTTTCATATTATAACATAGGACATCAAATAAATTCAACTTCACATATTTATAAGTGAAAAAAGAAAAAGCCGCGGGCACTCCCCGCGGCTTTTTAAACCTTCCCCAACTATCTTTTCTTTTTAATCAAGAAAATTCCTGCACTTATTATTATCAATCCTAAAACTCCGGCTTCGAAAAGTGGTAAACCAGTAGTTGGTAGTGTTGACGTATTCGAATTAGTATTTGTATTTGTTGCATCAGTCGCATTCACTTGCCATTGCGCATGAAGCGTCACTTCTGCAAATGGCATTGTTGTTGTATCAAAATCCCAAATGTCACCATTGCCATCTTCAGCCGTATTCCAATGCAAGAAAGTGTGACCATCCTTTACTGGATCAGCCACTTTTGTTGCCAGTGAAGCATAGTAAACTGATTCAGTTTCTGGTTGTGTACTTGTTCCGCCATTGAGATTATATGTAAGCGCAAATTGTGATTGCATCTTTTGACCCTCAGTTGTGTATGAAGTATCATTTACAGCTTCAACACTGTACTGACCATTTTTGAAAACAACCTTGGTAACACTAGCATTTTTTAGGCCTCCAGCCGGTAATTGCACATCCGGAGCAATCTCAGCAAGTAAAGCACCAATACTTAAGCCATGTGAAACCAATAGAACATTACCGCCACCAGCAAGCGCAGTCTCATTGGCAATCATATTCAGCGATGCGGTTAAACGGTTTTGAATGGTAGTATAATCTTCAGCCGGCCAGTTTTGCATACCGGCATATTCACCGCCTGCCCCCAGACGTTCGGCATCAAGTGCAGCAACACCATTAGCAAACGATTCCGGTGTCATTGTTGTCATCCATTCCTCCAACGTTTTACCATCAGCGGCAGCAATATCATTCCACATAGTATGGTTTAAATCACCTTCATAAGTACCAAAATTAAATTCACGCAAGCGCCAATCAGTCTCTAAACTTGGTGCAGTATTACGATTACCGGCTAGAATAAGATTTGCGGTTTCCACTGCACGGCCACTGTCACTGCTATACGCTGAAACAAAATCAATATCGCGTAAACCTGCTGCGGTATAATTAACAACCTCTTCTCCTGCAGGTGTTAATGGGGCATCAGCCCAACCTTGTACCCGGTCAGTTGTATTTAACATTGTTTTACCATGACGCACAATGTAAATAACCACTTCATTAGCAGAGTCAACTGGTGCAACCGGACTTACACTTCCCAGCGCCGGAGCAGTAACTTCTGCTGCCTGTCCTGCTTGAATGTAAGTTAAATCATTAATTGTTTCAATTGTATATTGACCATCTTTGTAAGTCACTTTACTTACACTGGCATTTTTTAATCCTGAAGCTGGCAAGCTAGCGCTAGGGTCAATATCTTTCAATAATGCTCCAATACTTAAACCATGCGAAACAATCAATACATTACCGCCACCATTCTGGCTTTGGCTTTCAGCAATTGCATCCATTGACGCTTTTAACCGGGCAGCAATTGTTGCATAATCTTCTGCCGGCCAGTTGTTTATCCCCGGATTAGCCGCCATATAATCAGCATCTAACGCTGCAACGCCATTAGCAAACGATTCCGGTGTCATTGTTGTCATCCACTCTTCCATCGTTTTACCATCGGCAGCCGCAATATCATTCCACATTACCGGATTTTCTTCACCCTCATAATGGCCAAAATTAAATTCACGTAAACGCCAGTCAGTCTCTAAACTTGGTCTAGTCTGCTCATTCTCTGCCAAAATCAGATTTGCAGTTTCGACAGCACGCCCAGAATCACTGCTGACCGCTTTATCAAACTGAATATCCTTTAAACCATACCCTGCCTGAGCAACAACATCTGCTCCAGCCTGTGTCAACGGTGCATCTGCCCACCCTTGTACCCGATCAGTTGTATTCAACATCGTTTTACCATGGCGAACAATATAAAAAGTGACCTCGTCCGAACCAGCATCGACAACTAACACTTTTGCAAACGTCACTGAAAATAATAAAGTGAGTGCTGCAAATAATTTGAACATTTTCTTCATAATACAAAATCCTCTCAACACATAAAATAGTTTGTAAATACTTGAAAAATCTATTTCAGGTTGCAAACACGATTACCAACACCCTGCAAATTGGCAATCCCCCCCCTTAAAAATCCCCCTATTAACAAAATAAAAAACCCAAAAAGTAATCAAGACAAATTAAAGTCTCTCAATACTTTCCGGGTTTTGCCCATCACTAATGAACAGTTACAATCCCAAGACATATATTTCCAAGTTACCCTCATTATAACAAATCGCCCCAATCTATGCAAGCGTTTTCTAAAATAGAAAATAGTTCTTGTTATCGACTTCATAAGAAAAATAAAAAGAGACTAAATGTCGCACTTAGTCTCTTTCCCATTCCTATTAAAATTCAACAATTGCTTCAATCTCTGCACCCAAATCAGCAAGCTTGCCAAACAAATTCTCATAACCACGCTCGATATGCTCAACGCCATCAATCTCGCTTTCGCCATCAATAACCAGCGCTAAAATCACCAACGCCGCTGCACTTCGCACATCTTCAGCATTCATTGTTGTTGCGGTAAGCGGGAAGCCACCTTCAACAACCGCCATATTCCCATTCAATTGAACTTGCGCGCCACTGCGAACAAATTCTTCAATATGAACGAAACGATTTTCGAACACCGATTCAACAATAATACTTGTGCCATCAGCAACCAACAATGCCGGTAAAATAAGTGCCTGAGTGTCAGTATGAAAACCAGGATATGGCGCTGTCTTAATATCAGTAGCTTTAAAAGGTTGACTGGCATCAATAGTAACTGAATTACCATTTTCAGCAATCGCAATACCCATTTCACGTAACTTAGCCAGTAAGCTTTGTAAATGCTTAGGAATAACGCCATCAACTTTTACTTTACCATGAGTTGCCGCCGCCGCTAACAAATAGGTTGCCGCCTCAACTCGGTCAGGAATCACCTCATGGTAAACACCTGCAAGTCGCTCCACACCGCTAATTTCAATTCGCTCCGTACCAGCGCCTTTAATATCAGCACCCATACGATTCAGGAAATTTGCCAAGTCAACAACTTCCGGCTCCTTAGCCGCATTTTCAATAACCGTATCACCAACAGCAAGGCTGGCTGCAATCATTGCGTTTTCAGTTGCACCAACACTTGGGAAATCCAAATTGATGAATCCACCTTTTAATTTACCTTCAACCCGGGCATGAATAATGCCATAATCAAGGCTAATTTCTGCGCCTAATTCTTTCAATGCTTTTAAATGCAAGTCAATTGGCCGACTGCCAATTGCACAACCACCAGGCATCGCAATCGACACCTCTCCGCATCTTGCTAGTAACGCACCCATTACCAAAATAACGGCGCGCATCTGACCAACCAGCTTTGCCGGTGGTTCAGTTGATAGCTCCGTGCTACTGGCATCAATCGTCAATACATTGTCAGCAAACAATACCCGCGCCCCTAAATTATTTAAAACTGCGCTCATCACCTGTACATCTGTAATGTCAGGGACATTATCTATCTCACTGACACCGCCCTCAGCCAAAAGTGCTGCTGCCATAATTGGCAACGCAGCATTTTTTGAGCCTTGTACTTCAACCTCACCATTTAATTTTTTTCCGCCATGAACAAGTATTTTGCTCATATTAACACCTCCGTGTTTATACTAAGCCGGCCATCTGCTGACCGATCTGGAAAATTGCAATCAGAAAATTTCCTACAAGAAATCCGCACGCAATTGAAACGAATATATGAATAAATATAATAACCCGCGGCTCCGTTCCCGGACGCATAAATTTCTTGAAATCAATAAACTGAAAAAGATAAAACGATGCGCAAATAGCAACGAGATAAAGACCAAATTGAGTAATATACCATGCTAGGTTATTTGTCATCTATTTTAACCTCCATATAGACCAAAAGCTTTGACTCAGTTTATCCCCTGAGTCAAAGCAGTGTTTACATATCTTATTTTGTACCAAACAAACGGTCACCGGCATCACCAAGACCCGGAACAATATAGTTGGCATCATTTAATCCTTCATCTAAAGCTGCTAAATAAATATTAACATCCGGATGTGCTTCCTGGATAACCGCAACACCTTCCGGTGCACCAACCATGCAAACTAACTTGATTGACTGTGCGCCATTATCTTTTAAAATTTGAATTGCTTTTACCGCTGAAACTCCGGTGGCTAGCATTGGATCAACAAGCAACACCATTGCTTGATCAAGGCCTTCCGGTAACTTAGCAAAATATTGTTTTGCTTCAAATGTTTCCTCATCACGGTAAATACCGATGTGCCCAACCTTAGCATTAGGAATCAAAGTTCTGATACCATCAACCATGCCTAATCCAGCACGCAGAATTGGCACAATAATTACATCCTGTGCTAATGTTTTTTGGGTAGAAAGCATAATTGGTGTTTCCACTTCAACATTTTTCAATTTTAAATCACGAGTAATTTCATATGCCATCAGACCGGCAATTTCATTTACTGTCTCATAAAAAGACTTCGTTGTCGTTTCTTTATTGCGGATTAATGTTAATTTATGATGAATTAATGGATGATCGAATACTAAAACATTTGACATATTGAGTTTACTCCTTTTATTCTGGTTTAACTATATTGTAGCATAAAATCCCATAAAAAGAAAAGCAGTACAATATAAAAATGCTATTCGAAAATAGCATTTTTGTCACATTAATTGAAATCAGTTATTGTCTAGTCAACATATAACGGAAATTTCTCCAACAATTCTTTCACTTCGGTGCGTACTGCCATAATATTTTCAAGGGTATCCTCCATTTTAAGGGCCTTGTCAATCAATACCGCAACATGCTCAAACTCTGCTTCTTTAAATCCACGTGTCGTCATCGCCGGAGTTCCAACCCGAAGACCACTTGTTACAAATGGTTTCTCCTCGTCGAAAGGAATCGCATTTTTATTGGCAGTAATACCTACCTTATCTAAGCGCGCTTCCGCATCTTTACCAGAAATACCATAATGACCTTTTACATCAATCATCAACAAGTGATTATCGGTCCCGTTTGAAATAACCCGAACGCCAAGCTCAATAAATTTATTAGCAAAAGCAATCGCATTAGCCACCACCTGTTTTTGATACGTAATAAAATCTGGTTGCAACGCCTCACCGAAAGCCACCGCCTTCGCCGCAATAACATGCATCAACGGACCACCTTGCATACCCGGGAAGACAATCCGATCAAGATCTTTGGCGAATTGCTCCTTACATAAAACAATCCCGCCACGAGGGCCGCGCAATGTTTTATGGGTAGTAGAAGTAACGAAATCAGCATACGGTACCGGACTTGGATGTACTCCCGCAGCCACAAGACCGGCAATATGAGCCATATCTACCATTAAATACGCGCCAACCTCATCAGCAATCTTACGAAACTCAGCAAAATCAATTGTTCTTGAATACGCACTGGCTCCGGCAACAATCAACTTCGGTTTATGCTTTAATGCAGCTTCACGAACAACAGCATAATCAATATGCTCAGTCTCGGCATCAACACCATAAGAAACAAAATTATATGACATACCGCTAAAATTCAATGGATGCCCATGCGTTAAGTGGCCGCCATGTGCTAAATCCATTCCTAGCACCGTATCGCCATGTTCAAGCACCGTCATATAAACTGCCATATTAGCCTGGCTTCCCGAGTGCGGCTGCACATTAGCATGCTCCGCGCCATATAAAGCTGCCAATCGGTCACGAGCCAAATCCTCAACCACATCAACATACTCACAACCACCATAATAACGACGGTGCGGGTACCCCTCAGCATATTTATTGGTCATAACCGAACCTTGTGCTTCCATAACATCACGACTAACAAAATTTTCTGAAGCAATTAACTCAATACTCCATTGTTGGCGATGCAACTCATTCTTTATTGCTTGTTCAATGACTTGATCTTTCATTTTATCAAACTCCCAAACTATAATATATTGTAACTAATTTCATTAAAGTACTGTCTATCAGACTGATTCCGACAAGGGACTAGCAGCAAAGCTGCGTCGAAAAAGCTTCACACAGGGTACTTCGTACGGATGCGGCGTTTCTCCACAGTCTGATTTTAATATTCTGCTTCAATTTCAGCCAACTTCTGCAAACGTCGCTCATGGCGGCCGCCTTCGTATTCACTGCTTACCCAAGTTTCAACAATCATCTTAGCTAAATCAATACCGATAACCCGGGCACCCATAGCCAAAACATTACTATTATTATGCTCACGAGTTACCTTCGCCGTAAACACATCATGCACCAATGCACAACGCACCCCATGCACCTTATTGGCAGCAATACTCATACCAATACCAGTACCGCAAATTAAAATTCCTAAATCATATTCACCCGCAGCAACACTTTTTGCTACCGGCTTCGCATAATCAGGATAATCAACTGATTCACTGCCATCTGTCCCAAAATCACTATACTCAATATTCATTGAATCCAATAACTGCATAACCTCAGCTTTCAACTCAACTCCTGCATGATCAGCACCAAGCGCAATCTTCATAAGAACCTCCACCTTTCACATAATAACTAATTATACCAAAAACCAACTAATAATTCCGCAAAAGAACATCTCCAATATCCTTTTTACTAATCGCGCCAATCCGATGGAAGAGAAATTCACTATCGCGCCATTCAACAATCGTCGAAGCCATCCCGTTTCCAGCCAGCTCCTCATCAAAAATCATAACATCCGGAAAGGTCGAATCAAGGAGAGCCACCGTCGGCAACGGCGCCTCTCCCGAGCGATTAGCACTCGTTGTCGCCAAAACCCCGGTCTCAGCCACAATCCTTGTCACTAGCTCACTCTGCGGAATACGTAGTGCAATCGTATCAAGACCAGCATTTACATATTCAGGAACCGCGGTACTCTTCGGCAAAATAACCGTCAACGCCCCTGGCCAAAAATGTGCCATCAACTGCTCAACAGCCTCGGGAATCTCAGCAACATATGGCCGCAACGCCTCAACATCAGCACCAAACAAAATCAGCGCCTTCTCCGCTGGTCGTTGCTTCAAGTGATACACCGCATCAACCGCTTCCGGCTGCGCCACACTCGCTGCAAAGCCATACACCGTATCTGTTGGTATAATTACCGGATTGCCACTGCGCAATTCGGTAATCAAACTTTCTACACTACGCGTCAGCATCTGCATCACCAATTAGTTCAATATTATTATAAACAAACAACATCCGATCCTTGCCGTTTATATCCTTTAACACGCGAATAATTGCATCAGGAAAGTGCTCACTTGCAACCGCAACCAAACGCTCAGCCTGATCAAAACCAATCTCAAATGCCAGCACACTACGTTCCTTCAACAAACTGCTTGCCGTCGATAAAATCTGCTTGTAAAAACGCAAGCCATCATTACCACCAAACAAAGCAACATGCGGCTCATTTTCTTTTACCAGCGAATCAACCGTTTCTTCGTCAGGAATATATGGTGGATTCGACAACAAAATATCAAACTTCAACCCCGCTTCAATAAACGGCGTCGTCATATCACCAAGCAAAAATTCAACACCCGGTGCAAACTCCGCGGCATTCCGCTTCGCTACCGCCACCGCGGCCTCACTAATATCGCTCGCCCACATGTGCACTCGCGGTTCCTCCGCCGCTACGCTCACGGCAATAGCTCCGCTGCCGGTACCGACATCAACAACATCCAAAGCTTGATAATCTTCAAAGTAATCATCAATTGTTTCCAGAACCTTATAAACTAATTCCTCGGTTTCTGGGCGAGGAATTAGCACATCTTCATTCACAATCAAATTGCGCCCACAAAAATACTCAAACCCGACAATATATTGCACCGGCTCATGATTCACAACAAAACGATTCAGCATTGCCGTAAACGTTTGATAATCGCTATCACTCATCTCAGTATCCAAATCAGCCCACAGCTGGTAACTCTCAATCTGCAAAATATCCATCAAAAGAATTCTTGCAATATGCTCATCACCATTTACCGTCGCCAATTGCTTTTTTGCCTCACTTAATACCTCACGTATCAGCATACCTTCACCTCTAAAAAAATGATAAAGCGTCGGGCTCGGTCGCAGCCAGCCGCTTTTCTAAGTTTCATCACCAAAACGCGGTTGTTTAGGGATGGTTTTATATTCCTTTGGCTCAACAAAGCGCCAAGTAAAATTATATGGATCAATATCATCGCGTTTTATTACTGCCTTCATGGTACTGCGATTAAAATCATGAAAATAAAATCTGAACTCTTCCCATGGTTCAGTAATTTTTTCCTTAGCGCCAATACACACATAAAAAGCGGTTGCATAATCCTGCTCCAAATAGTTAATAAAATTTAAACTCTCAGCAGTCAGTATCCGCCCGGCACGCCCCTCTTGGTTCTCCAAGAGCGCCAGCTGATCTGACCAAATCAGCTCGCCGCGGTATTTATGCTGCGCGGTCTTGATGACCACATCAACCCGCTTTAAATTAATCCCGCGATACTTCACATACAGTGACGAACGGAAAAAATAACCAGTCACATATGGATTAGGCAGTACATCTTCGGTAATCGGATCGCGGTAAACCGTATCATCACCGGTCAAATCCAATTGCCGGTAGTTACCAATTAACTCCAAAAATATTTTTGATTTTCTTATATAGGTTTTATATAAAAAATCAATGCCGCCTTTTAATATGCCAACTACGATTGATGTTAACAATGCCGAGGCAACCGCTACCCCGAGAACTGTCGCCAAAATATCTTCCGGCGTCTGCAAGAACTGTTCCAACCAACTCATATTGCTTCCTCCTCATATTGACAGAAAAACTGCTCCAAGATAACTTAAAGCAGTCTGTTTCATAAGCATTTCTATCTTGATATTCTACCAATTTTTATGCATTATTTGTTAATTTCTCTTTTAATTCCTGACCTTGCAAGGCATCAATAATATCATCAAGTTTACCTTCCATAACGCGATCAAGTTGTTGCAAGGTAAAACCGATTCGATGATCAGTCACCCGGTTTTGCGGGTAATTATAAGTACGGATTTTTTCTGAACGATCACCGCTACCTAATTTTGACTGCCGTTCTGCGGCTGCTTTTGCTTGCTGCTCTTGCAATTGTAAATCATACAATTTTGCCTTCAATACTTTCATTGCCTGGTCTTTATTCTCATGCTGAGAACGACCATCCTGACAAGTAACAACTAATCCAGTAGCTAAATGGGTAATCCGCACAGCTGAGTCGGTTGTATTAACCGACTGTCCACCGGCACCACCAGAACGATATACATCAACTTTGATATCATTATCTTTAATTTCAATCTCAATTGAATCATCAACTTCCGGCATAACTAAAACCGTTGCCGTTGAAGTATGAATCCGTCCTTGTGATTCCGTTGCTGGAACCCGTTGCACCCGGTGCGAACCAGATTCGAATTTCAATTTTGAATAAGCACCCTTACCTTTTACTAAAAACGAAACCTGAGCAAAACCACCGGCTTCCGACTCATTCATATCTAAAGGTTCAACTTTGTACCCTTGACTCTCAGCATATTTAACATACATCCGGTACAAATCCCCAGCAAAAATATTCGCTTCATCACCACCGGCTGCACCACGAACCTCAATAATTACATTTCGCTCATCATTTGGATCTTTTGGAACAAGCAACATCTGAAGCTTTTCTTCGATAACTTCCTTTTGTTCCTCCTGATCTTTCAATTCGGCTTTGGCCATCTGACGAAGTTCTTCATCAGATTCGTTTTCAAGGATCTCTTTAGCCTCATCAATTTCAGCTAAAACACCTTTATATACCATAAACTCCTCATAAATCGGAGCCAAATCTGAATGCTCTTTTGAATAAGTGCGAAGTTTATTCGGATCACTTAGTACTTCAGCATCACTTAATAATTCACTTAATTGGTTGTATCTTGCCTCAACGCTATCTAAACGGTCACGCATATAACAACTTCACCTTACCTTTCTAAAAAATCAGCTCTTGGTTTATCCGGCACCTCATGACATGCATGACAACGTGCCTCATAGCTTTCAGTTGCCGCAACTAATACAATCGGATCATTATAGCTTGCCGGCTGGCCATCAATAATACGCTGAGTTCTCGTTGCAGCGGCACCGCATTTCATACAAATTGCAGTTAACTTAGTAACAAACTCAGCCTTTGCCAACAACGCCCCCATAATACCAAAAGGTTCACCACGAAAATCCATGTCCAGACCGCTGACAATAACCCGAACACCATTAGCAGTTAAGTAATCAATGATTGGAATAATTTCCTCATCAAAAAATTGCACTTCATCAATAGCGACAGCATCAACATCATCCGGAAGATAATTTAAAATTTCTCGTGCCTCACTGATAATAACCGCCTCAATCTTGCTGCCATTGTGTGAAACAACTTCAATCTCACTGTACCGATTATCAATTTTCGGACGGAAAACAACAAACTTCCACTTAGCGTACTGTAACCGTGTAACCCGACGAATTAATTCCTCAGTCTTACCGGCAAACATACCGCCGCAAATGACTTCAAGCCATCCCTCTGCATGCATATCAAACTGCATAATTCAATTTCTCCTTCTTACCAATACCAAAATATTGTTCTTAAAATAATTTGACCACCAATACCAATAATGAACATCATCACTAACGGTGAAAAATCAATCTCATACTTCTTTGCAAACGTCACCTTAAGTCGCAAAACCAATGTCCACACATAAATTTTTGCCAGCAACTTTCCGGGCTTGGTTTCCAAAGCATCATGAGCCCAATTATATATTGCAAAATACATCAATAAACCAATGTTGTACATCGTTATCGCAAATCCGATCAACGAGTACAGCGGCCATAATGTAGCACCAATTCCAAACATTATGCTTCCTCTTTTTGATAAGCCTCTTCATAACGAGCAAACCATTCCGGGAATAAACGGCGGAATGAAATTGGTTTGAAAGATTCTTTATTTACACAAATAGTTACAATAATTGCTGTCAAACAAACCTCATCAGCTTGATTAACAACTTCCTGCGCATAAGTAACTCCTAAAGAGCTCAATTTGTGAATACGAGTACGCACTCGCACCACATCGCCATACTTAGTAGGACGTTTATATTTCATCTCAACAGAAACAATCGGCGAAATAATTCCCGCTGCTTCCATATCAACATAACTTAACCCTAAATCTTTAACAAATTCAGCGCGTCCAACCTCTAACCATGCTAAATAATTAGCGTGATAAACGACACCCATCTGATCTGTTTCCGCATAGCGAACCTCGATTTCTTTCTCTGCAATGTGCATATAATCGCCTACCTTTCATCTTTTCTATTATACATGATTTATTGGTAAAAATATAGTCAAAAGAAAATGGTTATCAGCAGATAAACTGCTGATAACCATCGGTCTTTTAAAACTATTCTTGTTCTTCTGATTTAATGCCATATTTTTTATTGAATCGTTCCACACGTCCATCAGCAGCAACAAAGCGTTGACGTCCTGTATAGAATGGATGGCAGTTTGAACAAGTATCTACACGAATTTCATCTAAAACTGAACCAGTTTCAAATTCATTCCCACAAGATGTACAAGTTACTTGTACTTTTTTATAATTTGGGTGAATACCTTTTTTCATAACTCATTTCTCTCCTTCCGCCCTAAATGCTTATTATCATCTAGAGTAAGTTCCTTATATATTATAGCAATAACAATCCTATAAAGCAACAGAAATATATGAAAATCGATACTAAAATTATAATATGCCGGTAAGTACACCAACAATCGCTACTGCCAGTAAAATAAGCAGTACCATCGTTGCTGAAACCTTCTTCATTGAGATTAACCACCAACAGAACATAACTGCCGCAAGTCCCAATAATCCAGGGAAAAACGAATCAATAGTTGCTTGCAACTGAATTAATTCTTCACCATTTGGAATAGCCAATGGCGTTACTACACTAACAAACATTGCTGCCAATCCGCCAACTACTACTAACCCAAGTACATTGAGTGCACTACGGATAGCCTCTGAATTATCTCCAAGCAAACTATCAATTGCGGTAACACCCATTTTGTAACCACGCATATATAAAAAGTATGAAAGACTGCCAACAATACCTAAGAAGGCAATAACATAAAAGACAATTCCCAACGGACTACCACTTGTTGATAGCCCCATCCCAATTGATAATAAAATCGGAATCAGAATCCCCTGCAGAATTGAATCACCAATTCCCGCTACTGGTCCCATTAAACTGGTCTTAATACTCAGCATTACTTCATCGTCAATCTCTGCTCCATTAGCACGTTCTTCTTCCATTGAAGCAATAATTCCATTTACAACACTACCAACTTGTGGCTCAGTGTTATAAAAAGCCGAGTGCCGCACTAAGGCTTTTTTCTTTTCCTCAGGATCATCTTTATATAATTTATCAACAACCGGAGTCATCGACTGAGCAAACCCATGGGCTTCAAGTTTCTCAAAACTCATTGAAGACAGGTGAAACATCGCCCATGAAAGCCAACCTTTACGTAAATCTTTTTTCGTTAACTTCGCCATACTAAATCACCTCATCTTCTTCCAATTGTGGCGCGCCGCCTCGCTTACTCTCAATCAAGAAAATAAAGTAAGCAATCACCGCCGCTACAATTGTCAATGCAATCATATTTTTCACTGCAAACACTATAAAAACAAATCCTGCCAAGAAAAAGACAAGTTGCCATTTGTTTTTCAAAACCAAATTAAGCAGTAAGGCAATTCCTAATGCCGGTAATAAGCCACCAAGTACATTCATAATACTGATTACTTGTACCGGAATAATAGCTAACGCTTGGGTAACAAAAGCTTCACCAAAGTAAATTGCTAAAGCGATTGGTACAACCCGAAGCAAGAAGTTAATTGCCTGCGGCCAAACCGCATTATTCATAAAAATCCCTCTTGCGTCGCCACGCTCTGCTGCTCGCATCGCCCGATCATTCCAAAATGAATTCTCAACCATCATAAAGTTATGTAAAATCAACCCTAATGCACCAATAGCAATAGATAAAGTAACCACAACCCCAACATCAGCACCAGCCAACATACCTAAAGCAATCCCGCCGTATGCTGCATAAGTAATCTCAGAATTCTGAGTCCCGCCGGTAGAAATTGTTGCAATGAAAGCTGCCTGAACTGCAACCCCCATAATAATTCCGGTCGTAATATCACCCAGAATAATACCAATAATCAACCCGGCAACTAAAGGCCGTCCAATAACATAATAGCCACCGGTAACACCAAGCAACCATGGCGATGAAACTGATCCAAGATAACAGAAAACACCGATTAACACTGCCTGCATTAATAAAAACCAATCCATACACATATACCTCCTTTTTTATTTAGAAAGAACTATTTTACTTCTCTAATTTTACTCCAAGTCGTCGCACTCTCATCAGGAATCAACTGAAACGTAATTGCCACCCCATGATTATGCAAAAACTCAAATGCCTCAGCCTCTTCATCAGTAATCGACACATTCTTGGCAACCTGTTTCGTCTCACTGCGACTGCTCATCGGACCAACATTCAACTCATGGCCAAAATCACCGCCAGCCTCAATCAGCTTCTTCAACGTAATCGGTGAATTCACAATCAAAAAGTAACTATTCTTAGCTGCAAGTGCCTTTGCAATTTTTTCAACACCCTCACTAATTGTATAAACCCCGACTTTAACACCCGGAGGCGCCGCGTGTTCAAGTATCTTCTTTTGCAGCGGATCATGAGCTGCTTTTTCATCCACAACTAAAATCCCATTGCATGGCTTATACTTTGCCCAGCGAGTTACTACCTGACCATGAATGATTCGGTCATCTATACGTACAAATGATATAGGCATATACACTCCTCCTTAAAAATCTAAAACTTCAATATTCGCCTGCCCGCATTCAACGGCAAACTTTGCTAACTCCGCGACCGCCATACTGCCGCTAGCCAATACCGTCTCCAAATACATCGGCAAATTTAACCCAGCCACTAACTTCATCTGCTCTGCAGCCTCATGTGTCAAAATATACCGAAAACTCTCATTATATGGCGTACCGCCTTTTAAGTCACAAAGAATCAGCACCTCACTATACTGCTCGCTCATTTGCTGGAGTTTATCGTTCAACTGAACGACAAACTCCTCGATACCGCTCGCCGTCAGTGACACTACTTCAACATTGCTTTGTGCTCCGGCAATCATCGTTCCGGAATCAATAATTCCTTCGGCAAATTTTCCGTGACTTGTCACTAAAATTCCAAGCATACACATTCTCCTTACTGAATACGTGCGCGTAAGATAGCAACCTGCTCACTCTCACCAATATTTCGTATTCTGAATTTTTTCACTTGCGCTGGGATAATAAATGTTTCAGCATAATGCACTTCGTATGGCTCGAATGCATGTTCTACACTCTCAACCACTACCTTATCACCAGCCACCAGATTCAACATATTAACGGTCTTTTCTGAATTGTCATAATCAACAAATTCAGTAAACCAATCCCGCTCAGTTCTTATTTGTTCAGTTTTATATAATCCGGTTTTTTCCTTTTTATGATGCTCAGTATCGACTAGAACTTCAAAATTATTCACTAGATTATCTTCAACCCATTGTTGCGAACGATTCCAATTAATAACCTTCTTACCATGATCAAGATGCACAGGTCTTGGTTTACCATCCATGCCAAGACGACCCCAATCCCATAATTTAAAAGTAAAAATATATGCACACAGACTGATTTCAAGAACCATTGCATCAGTACCGGAACAATGAATTGTCCCTGATGGAATCAAGAAATGATCATGTTTTTTAGCCGCAAATGTAGTAATATACTTATCTGCATCAAAAGCAACATCACCATTTTGAGCTTCATATAAATCATTCACCAAAGCTTCTGAATCAACACCATCCTTCACACCAAGGTAAACCAAAGCACCATCCTTGGCATCAAGCATATAATAGCTTTCTTCCTGTGTATAATCCATACCAAAATGCTTTTTGATATACTCCTTATCCGGATGCACCTGCAAACTTAAATTCTGCCCGCCAATTGTATCAAGGAAGTCAAAGCGAATTGGTAACTCCGCACCGAAGCGACTAAAAACTAATTCTCCCAGCAACGACATCGGATACTTCAGAACCGCATTAATTGCCGGCGTCTCGATACGCACCCCACCAAAATCCAACAACAAGCTGTTTTCTTCAGCAACACCATCGAAAGCCCATGCAAAATTTTCTCGACTCTGATCCAAGCCTAAATGCTCTTTCATCCATTGTCCGCCCCAGACACCCGGGTCAAAATATGGCACTAGTCGGAACGGCCCCTGCAATAATTGCTCTAAACCTGAACAATAATCTGACCACTTCAACATTTTCGGTTCATTCAAAGTATTATCATCAATATAAAAGTCAATCGTATCAAAAAGCTCAACCTTTAACCGATCGGCAGCCCGCCAATCTAAGAAGAAACCACGCTTGTACTTACGTAAAATATCTTCATCAAAATTAGTATCATTCCAGTTGCCTTGCTCCAAAGAACGCATCCGCTGCTGGATTTCCCAACGTGCCACATCAACATATGCGGTAATATCTGCCTTAGCAGCTAAACTCGCTCCGGTTCCAAAGACTATGGTTAAACCGCTTGATATTGCGTCAACGCTTTGCCGCAATAGTTGAAGTTTATCTTTATCATAATAGTCTTCAATAGTAATAGCAGCCATTCTCCCAAAAACCCGGTCATCAGTAATCAACATACTAAACTTTTCTTGGATCTCTCCGCCGCTTAAAGCGAAGTTATCAGCAAAAATAATATTGGCATCAGGTAAATATTGTTTTATTGCATCTGCCAGTTCTGCGAACCGTGCCCCAGGATAAAGCTCAATAGCAATTATTGGCTTCTCTTTATGTAATTCTTTCGCTGCATTCGCTAAAGCTAAAAGAATCTCCTTATATCCTGTCCAAGTCGTAAAATCACCCTTTACTCTTGTTGTAGGAAAATGATTATATGTCGTATGATTTACACTCAATTACGACGCCTCCTTTCATTTGTGATTTAATCATAATGAAAAAAAGCGCTTTCTTCAAGAAAATAGCAGAATAGCGAAAAGCATTTTCGCTCTAAGAAAAAAATCACTTCGAAAAGTGATTTTTACTCCATATTATTATTTTTCTTATTCTTAAAATACGGTCTTGTACGAGTAATTTTTGACACAACAATATCATCAAACGTACTTGCATAAACCGAATAAATGATATCCATTAAATGCATCATTTCAATACGCGAAGCAGCAGCAACATAACCCTCAGGATATTCAATCTGTGCTACTGCTATACTGCAATCAGCTACCCGGGCTAACGTATTATCATTCTCAGAAGTGAACGATATCGTATATGCTCCTAGTTGTTTAGCTATCTCTAATGCAGCAATGACTTCTTTAGTCTCACCACTATAAGAAATACCAACTGCCACAGAATCAGCTGTAGATTGCTGTGCTTGCGAAATTTGTATATGCGAATCAGCAAATGCGCTGGTATTTTTACCTGAACGCAAAAAACGATATGAAAAATCTTGTGCCACTAAATTAGATATTCCACAACCATAAAAATCAATACGACTGGCAGTAAAAAATATATTAGCAAGTTCAACAACAACTTCCGGATCAAGAAATTGTGCGCTTCTAATCATTCCATTAACCGTTAAATTAGTAATAACCTCGCTAATTTCAACAGCTGCCTTGTTTGGATAAATATAGCCTCTCTCATAAACCTCTTCCTCATCAAAGGCCCACTTATGCATATTAATAATAAAATCCTGCTTAAAATCAGTAAAACCATTATACCCTAATTTTTTACACATTCTAACGATTGTTGCTGGACTCGTATAACATGCCTCTGCCAGTTGAGTAATATGCATTGCCTTAACTGCATCTTTGTTGTTAATAATAAATTTAGCAATATCTTGATATGAACTCGCTGACTCTTTGGTAAGTGCTTGAAGCTGAATTATCCCTGATTTCACTCGCATACCTCCAATATAAAATTTGTTACTGTAATTATTATAGCATATATAGATTTAATAAAACAAAAAAGGAACAGACATGAATGCTGCTCCAAGGAATGTTGATGAAAATAAAAAAAGCCCGGCGACGTCTTACTC